>NZ_JAEQCI010000148.1:0-25853 GCF_020738565.1 Microcoleus sp. PH2017_12_PCY_D_A
TTTCTATCAAATAATGAGACCTCATCTGACTGGTGAGTATAAGTTGGAGTTTGTACCGCTGACGGAGAAGCAAATTGCCGAACAAGAAAGCCTACCGCAACATTGGCGCCTACAACTATCCTACGGTTTTCCACCCAGTGGAGTTCGGAGGCCGTCCGAGCGATCGAAATCTGTGTTTGATTGGCCGATGTCTAGACCAATTCAGAAGTATACTCAGCCGATGAAGGGATATTACAAATATACTTTGATTAAGTCGCCTGGAGAGTCGAGTGGAACTGGCGGTAAATTGTTTTGGCTGATGGTAATTGGTGCGGCGGTGTGGTTTTGGTTTGTTCGCTGATTGTCGGGTAGTTGAGAGGGCGAGCGATGAGGTATTTTCTCCGGTTTTTATTGGCTTTAGTGATGGCGGCGCTCCTGGTAGTAACCTATGGAAGTATACAAGCTGTTGGCAATGAAAATTCACAAGTTGAAAAGGTAACAAACATGGCATCTAGAAAATCTAAGCGGAGCAATAAATTTCAACAAAATAGCCTTCAACTGAAAGAAAATAGCCTTCAACTTGAAATCAGATGGCCAGAAAATGCGGCACTATCCATCCCCGAAAACAAGCCCGGTGCTACTGCTCCATTGAGCTTTATTCTCCGCTTTACCAATAATACACAAGCCCCTGTTCCTTTCCTACATTATGGTGCTTTAATCCCAGAGATATTCGGGCCATCTGGTCAAGCACTGCACCGAAGAGAACCGATAAATAGACAAGTTGCGAGTGGGGAATATCATGGCTCCTTAGTTGGGGTCGGAGAGCAGACATCCACCTCTCTGGAGGGAAGACTGTTTTGGCAACAAAATTCACTGCAACTGATATTACATAACCCAATTTACGATGGAATCCCTATTGACCTCGATAAATCTTGGTCTTTTGATACTTTGGGACCCGGAGCCTATCAGATTCGATTCATTTATGAAACCCCTACTGGGACGATATTATACCCAGATCCAGTCACTTTTATTGAGACTAGACAAGAAATTGGAATAGAAGTAACTGGCAGTCAGTTGGCAACTCCCTTAGCTAATTTTCGCCTACTTCAACCTGTTGGATTGAATAACAGTGCAGTGGAAGTAGATGGTATTCGTTTTGAAACTTTCATACCGGAGCCATTGTTAACCCTGCCAAATAAGAATGACAATTCCTACCAATCTGTACAGATTGGTATGCGGATTACCAACAACACACCAACCCCATTTTACTTCAGCTTTTATGACACTTTTTACCCTGACTTGGTAATGCCAGATGGTGAGGTGAAGAGGGGAGCCTATGGTAATGACTGGATCAGAGGGCCTGAAGAATTTGACTTTCTGTTAGTCACACCTGGAAAAAGTCTGACATTTTTTCCAGATATCAGACTTTTCTGGACTAATCATAGCCAATTTTCGCTTGGTGTCTCTATCGGATATGGTGGCTATTGCGCTTTTGAGCAACTCAAGCCAGGTATATATCATCTCCGCTTCCTGTATGGAAATACGATTGATACCATACCGAATAAAAATCTTGCTGGCGAGTTGATTGAAAGTCTACCAATAGAAAAAGTTTGGACTGGGTGGGTGGATACTCCCTTTGTTGAATTCCGCTTAACTCAGTCTTGAATGACGAATTATTAGAATCGGTAAATAAGGAGGACAAGCATCATGAACATAGGAGAATCAAGTGACAACAATGCCGTTGAAGTTGATGGAATCCGGTTTGAAACAATCCTGTCAGACCGTCTGTGGACTGTCCCGATAAAAAGAACTACGCAAGACGATCATACATCTGTAGTGTTAGGTTTTTCGATCACTAACAATACTTCAACTCCCTATTATTTTTGTTTTTTCCAATTTGTTCCAGAAATTATAACATCAGATGGTCAAAATATTAATCCTGGTTATCAGGCAGATGGAGTAGGAGTACCTCACGAATCGGATCTTCACTTAACTATGCCGGGAAAGTCTGTAACTTTTTCTCATACCGCTCAGTGTTATTGGGAGCGAAGATATCCAAAAATAAAAAGAAAGCAGGATATAGATTTAATGCTTTTTATGCCTTTTACCAACCGCGAATATTGGAAATTCCATCTACCATCTACGGGGAATTATTCGATCAGATTCAAATATGAAGTAACGAATGGGGCAGTAAAAAGCTATGACGAGTTAATAGATAAACAGTGCTTAAAAATGGTATGGGTAGGGCAAGTATTTACCCCTTTCATAGAGTTTTGCATAGTTAAACCAGTAACCACAAAGTAAAAATGAATCTAATTAAGGATTTACGCCTAATAATTAGCACTTCGTATAAACCTAACTGATTGAGGATACATAATGGCGACCACACAAACGATCGTAATGTTTTTAGCAACACCCTTGTTAGTTGCATTCACGAGTCAAGAGGCTATGGGTTTCAGCCTGAATTTTGCAGCAAAAGGAGCACGAGATTTATACCTTCCAACTCAGTCTGTCACTTATATGCAAGGGAATGAAGAAATAACTATCAACACGAGACTGGAGCCATATAAAATAACAGAAATGCCACGTGGCGGGACGATAACTTTGCAAAATCTGTTAGAGGCTTATAGGATATCAACTTATAATAATTCCAGTCGTACACAGATTTGGAATTTTACTAAAGCGGATAAAGACTTAAGAGGAAATGTAGAAGTATTAAACTATTATGCTTGTACTTTCAAGATTCATTGTAAATATCCAAACCTACCAAATGTAACAACACCTAATCCACCTGTTTCAACCGGAGTGGGAGCTGGGATTGAGTTGAATTACCTGCGAGGTAGAGGTGATACAACACGAGACCTTCGTTGGATTCAGTGGGTAAACACTAACCACCCGGCTCATGTGAAGCAACATGATAATAAAGTGTCAAAATACCTTGACAATGTAGGTCGTCAACACACCCCTTTCTATCCAGGAAGTACCGAAAGATTGGTAGACAGAAGCTATAGAGAAGATCCCCTAAACGAGCATTATTGGTTTGCGGAAGCTTACTTAGCTGGTATAGAGACATTCAGCAGAACAGATAAAAACCAACTAACTATTACGGAAACGAACGTTACGATTTACAACGGAATACGGTGGGGCTGGAAAAACAAAGTAACTCGTCGTCGCAAACAGCCAGTACCCGTTCCCGTTCCCGTTCCAGCTCCAGTTCCAGCTCCAAAACCAACTAAAACACCGGAAAATCCACTTCTTTGTCCGCCAAGTATGTTGACAAACAGTGGTAGCACCTTTGTCGCCAACAGCAGCAGCGGTGGCGGTGGCATCGGTTGCGTGGCAGTATCACCATCACCATCACCAACACCTCGACCAACACCATCGCCCACACCTCGACCAACACCATCACCAACACCTCGATCAACCCAATCACCAACGCCATCACCAATAGTATTAGTGTTGCCTGCACCGTCACCCTCACCTTGGACTCCAACACCTTTGCCAACCACATCACCTTGGACTCCAACACCTTTGCCAACCACATCACCTTGGACTCCAACACCTTTGCCAACGCCTGCGCCTTGGGCTTCATCACCTTGGCCTACACCTGCACCGTGGTCAACATCATCAACATCAACATCAACATCAACATCAACATCAACATCAACATCAACATCATCATCATCATCATCATCATCAACTGTCGTTGTTGTCTCAACGTCAAAACCTAGCGCAGCGCCATCACCGAATCCCAAACCCAGTTCCCTAAACCGCACTGCCAACGCCAACAGAGTTTTTGCTACCGACTATGTAGAGTCAGAGTTGCCACTTCCCGATACAACACTCGATAATACCGCAGCAAATACTGACTCAGACTCATCCGAAAATATTGGATACTCATCAATTAATAACGATGCGACAGATTTAGCAAATATCAGTGGTAACTTACTCGAAGACCCCGAACAATCATCAACAGACAGCAGCGAAAATCAAATTGATTTAGCAAGCGCTAGTAGCGATTTACTTACAGATTCAGAACAATCATCAACAGACAGTAACGAAAACCAAGTTGATTTAGCAAACATCAGCAGCGACTTACTGGAAGACCCAGAATTATCATCAACAGACAGTAACGAAAATGAACTTGATTTAGCAGATATCAGCGGCGACTTACTTGAAGACCCAGAATTATCATCAACAGACAGTAACGAAAATGAACTTGATTTAGCAGGCATCAGCGGCGACTTACTGGAAGACCCAGAATTAGCCTCAGAGGATAACAACTCCGTAGCCTCTAAAACTATAAACCCTGACGATGACGCCCTTCCAGCCGAAGCCGTTCCCGAACCTACCACTGAATTAGGAACACTATTAGCACTCACCGGATTAGGCATATTCCTCAAGCTCAAAAACAGGAAAACTCAGAAGTAGTAGAGTATTTATTGAGGTTGTTGTCTGTCTGTTTTCGAGATCCCTTTTGAGTTGCATTGTCCAAACCTGCGATCGACCTTTTGAGTTGCATTGTCCAAACCTGCGATCGACCTTTTGAGTTGCATTGTCCAAACCTGCGATCGACTTTTTGAGTAATTTTGTAATAAGTGCGAGCTCCCTTTTTAGTCAATTATCTAAAAAGTGCGATCGACTTTTTGAGTCAATTGTCCAAACGTGCGTGAAGCGCAGCTATCCCGAGCGTGAATCGACCTTTCGACTGGCATCACACACTTAAGTAAAACTACTTACATACAACACTTAGACTCACTTGAGCCAAGTTCGAGAGGAAATTGTATTTTTTGCGGCTGTCTGTTTTAAGGGGGCCGTCAAGTTAACTGACACTCTTGTAAAAATTCTGTAAACTCAACTTTACCCTACCTACATATAAATACCCAGTTGAGCATTAATTTGGGATTCAAGGTGAACGGTAAACCTCAAAAACTTTAGTAAAAACTCTCTAGCTTTACTCTCATAATGGTGATAGCGTGTTTGTAATCGAAATTCCTTCGAACCGTTAAGTCGTGTAAAGACAAAAGTTACAAAGCTTAATGATTTGGTCTATTTTTTTCATCGAGCTTTTAACTAGATACATTTGTGGCATCGCTATCAATTTCTTCGTTGATTATTAGGGACATCAGGAGAATTTATGAACTACTGCGGACAAGTTTACGGTGAAAAACATTACTGCGAAAGACCTAATTGCCAACAACCATCAAAGTTAGCCAGCAATCAGTTTTGTAGCAGTTGCCATCAAACAATTGGCCCAATTCCCACCTGGGTGCTGAAGTCGGAGTTTGTGGCAGCGACGAAACAGGAAATTGCCTCTCAACATCACATACCAGACCGTTTCCAACCGCAATTATCCTACGGTTATCCATCGGGCAGACTGCGGGATACACCAGAAAATTATTGGTCAAATTCTTCGTCACATTGGCCGAGTTCTGCGTCGGCTCGAAATGATTGTCAGCCTGTTTTAGGATATTACCGATACACTTTAGTTAAGCAGCCCCGACATTCGAGTGTCCGTGGCGGTAAACTATTTTGGCTGATGATAATTGGGGCCGCGGTGTGGTTCTGGTTTTTGGGCTGATTGTCGGGTAGTTGAGAGGGCGATTAAGTATCTTTTGCGGTTTTTATTTGCTTTAGTAATTTCTGCGATCGTGGTAATAACCTATGCCAGTATACAAGCAGTTGGCAATGAACACTCAAGACTTGGAAGGGTTGAAAATATGACATCTCAAGGATCGAATAACAACAATAAAGTTAAACAAGATGGCTTTTTACTGGAAATCAGAGAGCCACGAATTATTGCACTAGCAATCCCAGAAAACAAGCCCGGTGCTACTTCTCTCAATCGGTTGTAATTCATCAATATTGATATCCTTCATCTGTAAAAATCAAAAGGTTAACCAACATGACATCAGAACAATTCAGTGACAACAACGCAATTGAAGTAACTGGCATTAATATGGAAATTATGCTGCCTGACCCTACGGCACTCACCATCCCTGAAAACAGAGCGGGCATCACGCCTCCTATAGAATTATATATTCATATTACCAATAACACTTCAATGTCTTTCCACTTCAACCTCTCTGGAACCTTGATTCCAGAAATTGTAACATCCGAGGGTCAAGCCTTACAGCGGCAATTAGTTAACGAAAAGCCAGAATCTGAAGTTCAACCGAACAGATATAGAACAGGATGGGCGGGCAGATTGACTGAATTTATATCGAACTTAAACTTATCGCAGGAGTGCTACGAAACCAGAGAAATTAATTATATGTTAGTTGAGCCTAGAGAATCCAAAACTATCACGATCGACGCAAGTCTTGCCTGGGAAAATAACTTACTTGCACTGAAAATTTCTACTGAGTTCAACGAATTTTTCGGGTCGATAAAACTTCACAATTTCTGGTTGTTTGAGCCACTATTGCCCGGAAATTATCAAATTAGGTTTATCTATCAACACAACTGTGCAAACAGAGTAATACCTGAGATAGCTCCTCTCGAAATAACAAATGTAGAAGAGAGCGAGTCAGAACTATTGATTAGTCCTTTTGTAAATCTTCGCTTGGTTCAACCAGTAGAAGCAGACAGCAATGCTGTGGAAATGGATGGTGTTCGCTTTGAAATTTTAGTACCAGAGCGAGTTTTAAGCATACCCAAAAACAATTTAATACATAAACTTCTGTACCTAATGAAATTTTTATCACCTATATCAATTTACTACTCCTCCTTTATAATCCCCGTGCAGATTGGTATTCGGATTACCAATAATACATCTACTCCCCTTAGATTTAGCTTTTATTTCACCTTATTTCTAGAAATTATGGGAGTAGATGGACTAATTCCATTCGGAGATGCGTGGATTCGCGGTAGCTGCCCCTCTAATTCTGATATTTTTTCCGTTATGCCCGGAGAGGATATTACCTTCTTTCCAGAAACAGAAATTTTTGGGCTTTGGGAAGATAAATTTGGACTTAGGATTACTACCGGAAATGGTGACATATTGACTTTTGAACCTCTAACTCTACAAACATACCAAGTTCGGCTTAGATATAGCAGCCAGCAATCAATGGTTAAAATATACGAGTCTGTAGAAACATACACGACTTTAGATGTCTGGAGCGGTCAAATATCTACTCCCTTTGTAGACTTTCGCTTAGTGCGTTCTTGAATTGAGATTGAAGTGAAAGAGCCTATTTCATTTGATTCTCCTCAAAAGCTGATATTTCTTTTAAACCTCATACGTCTAGGAGTCAAAACCATGTTATTTCGACAATATCCCCAAGTTTTGTTGACATCATTCTTGATAGTTGGATTGACGGGCAAAGCAAGTATTGCTTTTAATATTATTCCCCCAAATCCCGGTGCTACAAGGTTTTATCAGCCTGAATCTATTTACAAAATAGATAAGAATCGAGAAAGCAGAACGGAGATAGATATGGGATTATGGTCGGAGCCTCTGCCCCGTGGTGGAACGACTATTTTTAACAGAACTCTTGCCGCATGGTCTTTTCTGTCTGCAAAAGATCGGTTGGGTTGGTCTTTTAATCCAGCCGCAGAGGACTTAAAGGGTAGTTTTGAGGTAATAACTTATCAAGCTTGCAGTCCTAAGGATGGGTGTGGTGGGGCTAGTACGCCTTACACTGACATAAATGACACTTATCGAGGAGTCGGCTCTCTTTTTCACTTAAAGTATCATCCAGGAAAGGGCGATCCTCAACCAGGTGAAGGTAAACTTCATTGGATTCAGATGGTGCAAGCTAACTACGGTAGCAATGTAGCAGGTGCATCTCGGATACCTGGTATTTCTTTTATCGATAATTTTAATAGAAAAGAAAATCCCTACTACGATCGTCCAAATTCTCGTTTTGCAGGTGAAGACTTCTTTATGGATCAACCATATGCTGGCAGTTTGAAGCGGGCGTCGGCTAGCAGAAACAATTATTTCACAGCGCAACTCTACCTAGTTCAAGAGACTACGCCACCAACAAGTAAGAAAAGAACAATCACCATTTACAACGGAATCAGATGGGGTTGGAAAAACACAGTAACTCGTCGCAAAGAACCAGTTCCCGTTCCAGCTCCAACTCCAAACCCAATCCCGTTTGTCATTCCTGAATGGAATATACCCATACGTATACCCAAAGGTGAACCGGTCGCTAGTAGTGCTAGCGGCGGCGGTGGCATAGGCTACATAACAGCTTCACCAAAACCAACACCACGACCAACCCCTTCACCTTTGCCAACCCCGCGTCCAGCACCTAGACCAAGCCCGTCACCAACACCGTCGCCAATAATATTAGTGTCACCTGCACCATCACCCAGACCTGCACCAACACCCGGGCCAGCACCAATACCCTCAGCTTGGACTCCATCACGAACTCCTACACCCTCAGCTTGGACTCCATCACCTTGGCCAACACCCTCAGCTTGGACTCCATCACCTTGGCCTACGCCTGCACCATGGGCAACAACACCAACACCATCACCTCGACTAACCTCGTCACCTTTGCCAACTCCCTCACCTTGGACTCCCTCACCCTGGCCAACTCCTACACCTTGGGTAACATCTCCACTAGGGTCAACATCATCAACTGTCGTTGTCTCAACATCAACAACAACTACTACATCACCCTCATCCTTTCAGCGGCCCAGTTCGCCAATTCGCGCTGCCCGCACCTACGCAACTTTTGGTGTTGATAGCGATGCCACAGACCTAGCAAATATCAGCAGTGAGTTACTTGAAGACCCAGAATTATCATCAACGGACAATAGTTTGAACAATGCAAACCTAGCTGGCGTTAGTCGTGATTTACTTGAAGACTCAGAACTATCATCAACGGACAGCAACGAAAACCAAGTCAATTTAGCTAGCATCAGCAGTGATTTACTTGAAGACTCAGAATCATCATCAACAGACAGTAACCCAAATGAGCTCAATTTAACTAGCATCAGCAGCAGCTTGCTTAAAGACCCCGAATCATTATCAACAGACAACAACGAAAACCAAGTTGACTTAGCCAGCATCAGCGGCGACTTACTTGAAGACCCAGAACTATCATCAACCGACAGTAACGAAAATGAACTTGATTTAGCAGGCATCAGCAGCGACTTATTGGAAGACCCAGAATTAGCCTCAGAGGATAACAACTCCGTAGCCTCTAAAACTATAAACCCTGACGATGATGCCCTCCCCGCTGAAGCCGTTCCCGAACCCACCACTGAATTAGGAACACTATTAGCACTCACCGGATTAGGTATATTCCTCAAGCTCAAAAACCGGAAAACCAAAGAGTAATGAAAACCCTTTACACCATCCTGTATGCCCTCAGCATCATCCTCATCAACCCCTGGGGAAGTACGCGGGGCTTCATCTGGACATCGCCCAAAGTATTGATTGTTTGGCTAATAATTTCCCTCAACATCGCCCTTTTATTATCGCAAAAAAAATCCCTCGCGATTCCCCAAAACTGGAAAAATAGCTTCATACTTTGGACGATATTTCTCTCAATAGGAGCCATCTCCACCCTGCACAGTCCCTTCCCATTAACCTCTTTTCTCGGTCAAGACCAAATGGGCGACGGTTGGCTGTACTGGCTGTTAATCGCTGCCTTTACTCTCAGCAATAGCTTGCTGTTAATCGCACGCCCGCAACTGATTAATTCCCAATTCCAAGGATTGCTAATTGGTGCAATCATTCTTTCTCTCAGCATCTTTCCCCAAATCATCGACTGGCGGATTGACTACACCGCTACCATGGGCAAACTTATCCGAGAGGATGTTCTAGCCAGCAGCATTTTTCAAGGACAGCAACCTATAGGATTGTACTCCCACCGCGGCCACGCAGCTATAGTTTTAGCGTTGACGGCTATTACTGCGATTGTCGGTTGGTTTTGGAGATTTACGAATACTAAATTAACTGCAATTACTTTGATTTTAACTGTTCCCGCACTGCTGCTAACTTCTACCCGCAGTGCAATTGTAGCTTTGATTGTTGCCTGTGCTTATTTGTTGGGACGGCAATATTACAAAATTCTCACCGGACTGGTTATCATCAGTTTAATTGCAATTGGTATCATGACGCTTAACAGACCCCTCAACTGGCAAAAACCGAGCATCGAACAAGTCATGTCCAGCCGATCGCCCATTTGGACGCTCGCAGCCAGAGGAATCAAAAAACGCCCGTTATTTGGATGGGGATTCGACGGCTTGGGGATTGCCTATCCCTATATCAGAAATCCTCAAGTAACTCCGAGAGTTGTTAACTTGAATGAGTTTACCTACGACTATATTAACATAAAAGGTGGAATTAGCACCAGAGAAATTCCTACTTATAAGGCTCACAATTGGATTCTCGATACAACGGTATCAGTTGGTATTTTGGGGCTGATTGCTGGCATTGCACTTTGGGGATATTATTTATCTTTAGCCCTGCAATCTTCTCTTCGCGGGATTGCAGCAGTTGCTATTGCTTATCTGGTTTTTGCTGTGAGTTGGTTCGATTGCGCTCAATACGCGCATATTGCCTGGTGGACTCTCAGTTTCGCTGCTGTTAGATATCCTTGTTCTCAAGATAACGAGAAAAGAAGATTAATTTCACCTCAAGTTCAGCTTTATATGTTTTTGGGTATATTTATTGTCTCGTTAATCGGAACTTTTTATGTAACTAATTTCAATAATATTAACAACTTTATTGTGAAAGCAAAATCATCGCTATTTCCCGGACAACTGTTAGGCTGCGGAAGTCCCAGCGGCGGGCCAACGGATAATCCGATAGATTCTCGATACGGAAAACAATCTTATCCTTGGACATCGGAAATTAAATGGAGTTGTGCATACAATATCCAAGATTTTAACGGAGGCACTCTGATTGACAGGTTTAACTTTGCCAGGGATATTGCTGCTGCTAATGGTGGCGGGGTTGTCTATTTTCCTGCGGGGACTTATGAGTTTGCAGACAGTATCTATTTGAAGTCGGGAGTAGTCATTCGAGGCGAAATTCCCGAAACAACAGATGCTAAGCAAAGTTTCTACAATCCTCCGACAAAATTTGTGTTTCCTAAATACGAACCGCAACTTTCAGGGATGGGAACTCCGAACAGCACGGCTTTTAAAAGAATCTTTACTGAAAATCCCAATACTGATAGCAATATCGGTGTGGTTAATCTAGATATTAACCGATCGCCAATTTACTTGCTTAGCAACCTCGACCACAGTCAAAATCGAAATATTGTGGTTTACGGCCTCCGCAGCAATAACATTGCCGAACCCAGTTCCTCAGTCCCAGACCTGAATTTTCAAGCAGCGTGGCAGCGATATGCCAATCCCTATGTCGCTAATATCAAAGTTAACGCTTTGGCTAATGTTTTAATTGCCAACAATCGGCTTAACGACAGTATAACGGATAATTACCAGCAACCTGAATATCAAGTAAAATCTGGGGAGACAGGCGCGATCGCCCAATATGATGTTAGATTTGACTACAGCAACCATTTCGGTATCTCAGTCAACCGTTCCAAGGCTGGCAAATCTGAAGAAAACTTTGTGCCGGCGGCCGAACCAAAGGCTGAGCCGGGTCTGTTTCGCAAAGGTATTGCGATTCGCGATAATTGGGTTTATCATACAATGAGGGCGGGAATCCGAGCGTCGGGAAATGGCTTGGTTGTTAAAAATAATACGATTCGAGATGATGCCGGCAAGCGGTGGTGGACGGACGATACAGGCGCGGGAGTCGCTGGGGAAAAGACGAGTTTTAACAGTCGGGCGATCGAATGGGCAGGCTGGAATGTTTTAATACAAGATAATGACTTTCAAGTGTACCGACATCGACTGAAAGATTCAAAGTTTCTCAGCAATGACGGAGGGGGAATTGTGATTCATGCTTGCTGCGGCGGAACTTCGGTTCGGCAAGCGGAGATTGTCGGTAATGCTGGCAATTCTTACATCGGTATTTCTCAAGTGCCTCGGATTCGAGATGTGAGGATTTTTGGGAATAAGTTATTGTCCAATGTTAAGGGCGATTGGCCTTTGATTTATGTAAATGCGGATACTGAGACAAAAATTAATCAAATGCAGAATGTCGTTGTAGAAAATAATACGGTTAAGGGCAGTTTGCTGGCAGTCGCGAGTCAGGGAGGAAGGGGAAATGCGATCAGAAATAACAGCGGTTTTAATGTTGGTTCGATTAAATCTTCTTGTCACGTTACTGTGAGTAAGAATAAGGGATTTGTCAGCTTCCCTTGCTGGCGGCGCAGTCAGAAAAATTCTGAAAAAAGCTGAGAATAATACCAATTTATAGCCTTTCTCAAAAAAATGAGGTATGACTGACAGCTTCTATAACCCTTAAACCAAGAGGGCTGAAGCCCAACTACGTACCTCATCTTTCTGAAAACCGCTATATTTTTTTTCTATAATATAAGTGTTGGGTTTATTTACACAAACGAGAGTTTATCAGGGAGCATCTCAGTTTTGCAAAAAGCATTTTTTTATAGTGCGAGCTGTCGCGAGCTCGCGAGTAGAATACGCGAGCTCGCGACAGCTCGCACTATATATAATAAATGCAAAACTGAGATGCTCCCGTTTATCAGGTGTGTCGCTATAAGATTGTTGATATTAATTTTGGATTTTTTGAGGGTTCCACACCCTACAAATAATTCAACCCGCGGAGGCGGGTTTTGTTTCTGTCGCTGCGGTTTCAACCGCCGAGTCTTCTTGTTAGTGTTTTTTAGGCTTTTTGGGAAAGGGAATTCCTAAACTTTCGTGAAAAACAAGCTGAGTTTTATATGTCAAGCGGCGGTTGACTTGTTTGATGATTTTTGCCAAAAGCGCATCGCCGGTTTTTTCAATGAGAGGTTGAGACATCGATCGAATAAACTTGGGAAAGCAAACCCCTACAGCTAAATCCAGCTTCCACGTAGCGCTGGTAATCGCAGGCGGTAGCCGATGGCGTTCCGACTCCGGCCAATCGGCGGCAAACTCGTCTGACGGTATCTCCACTAGCTTCATTGCCGATCGAAAATCCACTTCATATCCGGGCGAGGTATAATTCGGAACCGGGATTGTCTTAATCAAATAGCAGCCTTCAGCGTCAGGCGGCAGCAACTCTAAACCAATTCTCGCTTCAACTCGGTAGCCGAAGGCCCCAAAACGCCCGATTAATAGATCGTAGCCGTTTTCGCCGATCGGCTCGGCCTTCATCGGTAAAGCGCACTCGCAAAACCAACTCTTGTGATTGTTCAAATGCTCAGCCACCGCAGCAGCATCGGCGTACATCTCCATGCTGTCTTCAAAATGCGTGTGAAACCAAATCGGCTCAACTTCCTCGCCTGCATCCGCACCTGCACTTTCGGGCTGTCTGAAACTCGCCTCTGCGTAGCAATTTTCGTCAGAAGCTTCAACAGTTTGATATTCAGCGGAATCCTGCTTCATCATATGCTCTCCTGTAGTACACGCCAATCAGTCGGGTTGGGGATGTGGTCGGGGAGTTTTCTCCCTACAATTGAGAAATTGATAGCAACAAAAGTTACCTTAGAAAAGCATAACTCGACTTGTCACCAACCCCAGTCTAAAGGCATGGGGCTTGAAAGAGGAAGGCTCACCACCTTCTTAATTCAGGACTAAACCAGTGTCTAGCCTACGTCTTTAAGACAAACTGAACTGTCTGGGAGTGGTATCCCGCAAAACGTTAAGAATGCTTCCCTAGTTTTTAACCACTTTGGCAGTCAGTGGCGAAGGGAAATATACACCTAGAAATAGGGCTTACCGCAACTTTTCGGTAGCAAACACTATGCGTACAGGGTCGCGAAATTTGAAACGGTAATTGTCCCGTTGAAAGTGCAACACTTTCATCACACCGAATTAAGCGACTCCAAGGCGGTAGTAACAACAAATGTAAAGCCGTCCTGAAAGGACGGGGTTTCAAACCCATTTTTCTTATGAAAGCATTTGTAGCAGGAGCGACAGGTCAGACTGGCCGCCGAATCGTCGCAGAATTGGTCAAGCGGGGCATTCCCGTGCGCGCCCTAGTCCGAAATCTAGAGACAGCTAGGCAGATTTTACCACCGGAGGCAGAGTTAGTTACGGGCGATGTATTAAATGCGACTTCTCTGGGCGATGCGATCGGCGACAGTACGGTGTTGCTGTGCGCGACGGGGGCGGCCCCGGGTTTTGACCCGACTGCGCCTTACAAGGTGGATTTTGAGGGTACTAAAAATTTGGTGGAGGCAGCTAAGGCTAAGGGAATTGAGCATTTTGTGTTGGTGACTTCTCTGTGCGTTTCTCAGTTTTTTCACCCGCTGAATTTGTTTTGGCT
This sequence comes from Microcoleus sp. PH2017_12_PCY_D_A, assembly GCF_020738565.1. Lineage (NCBI taxonomy): Bacteria > Bacillati > Cyanobacteriota > Cyanophyceae > Oscillatoriales > Microcoleaceae > Microcoleus > Microcoleus sp. PH2017_12_PCY_D_A. The sequence continues at coordinate 14,291 of NZ_JAEQCI010000148.1, forward strand.
GATTTTGGTTTGGAAGAAGCAGGCGGAGGAGTATTTGCAAAAAAGCGGTTTGACTTATACGATCGTCCGTCCGGGCGGTCTCAAAAATGAGGATAATTCAGATGCGATCGTCATGAGGAGTGCGGATACACTGTTTGAAAGCAGCATTCCCCGGACTAAGGTAGCTCAAGTCTGCGTGGAGGCGCTGTTTCAGCCGGCTTCTCGCAACAAGGTTGTGGAGATTGTGGCGAAGCCGGAGGCCCCGCAAAAGAGTTTTGAGGAGCTGTTTGCAGGTGTGGTTTGATTGAATTAGGTTTGCTTGGGTTCGGTGGCTCAGGCCGAGAAACCGGGTTTTTTCAGCAATATACTTCGTTCGAGCCAGCAGTTTAGCTAAAAAACCCGGTTTCTTTTGTCCCTGGTAGCGAACCAAGAAACCGGGTTTTTTTACCGATATTGAGGGTTTTAGGCAAGTTTTTGGTTAAAAAACCAAGGTGATGGGCAGCCGCGCGCAAGTCCGATGGGTACAAACCGCAGGGGAACTACAGCAATTTTTCGATCGCCAAATCTGGCAAAATCTTAAGAGTTTGACAATCCGCCATTGAAATTTCCCCTTCCCCGCATGATGAAAACTCTCAAGTGGCCAGCTTGGTTCCCCTATCCGATTTCGTGGTTAAGGGCATTTGCTCTCGCTCAGAGTTTTAGTTTTGTCCTTCGCAGGGGCATTCCTTTCGCCAGCGACGATACCGGCTTTCTGACTGTACTGCTGGCGGCTTGGCTGATTCAGTTACCTTTGTTCTTTGTCGCTCACTTTGTAGCCGTCAAAATCGTCAATCCCTTACTGACAATGCTGCCTGGCCCCGCGAAAGCGCGCAAATTCAAGCGGCGGCATACTGGAGTGCGATCGCACTTGCGAGAAGGCTTGAATGCTGTAGTCGTGATTTTTTTTGCATTCAATCTGGCGCTGTTGGTGCAAATGGCGATTTATTATTGGCCCGCGCGATCGATCGATCCGGCTAAGCTACTTACAGGAATCTCCACTCTCACCAATGTGGCGATCGCCGGTGAATTAGATTTCTGGCTGGTAAAATTAGCCGGAGCTTTATCGAGTTTAACACTGTTAGCCGCACCGCTATACCAACACGATTTCCGAGTGCGCCGGATGCGGGCGGCTCGAAAATTAGCCGAAATTGCCGAAATGGAAATGACTGCATTGGAAACCGAGACAATCCGCCGCCGCCAAAAAAGTTTGCTGAGGCGATCGGAACTTCAAATCCTCGGATTTATAATTGTCATCGGCGCTGTAATTAGTAGCGCTGTTTTTTTGGTAGCAAATTTGCGGGGAAATCAGCAGTTTTCGCAGTCAACAAGGGAGGTGAGAAAAATGCCGCCGCTGGCTATGAAAACCGGCGATCCTTACCTTCGAGCTTTGATGCGGACTATTTCTGCTAGCGAGTCGAATGTTTCTCGGCCTTATCACGTTGTTTACGGCGGCAAATATGTATTAGATTTGAGCCGCCATCCTGACTGGTGCGTGAAAATTGTTAACGGTCCAAATGTGGGTAAATGTACTACGGCTGCTGGTAGGTATCAATTTTTGACTTCAACTTGGAAAGATAAAGCGAAGCGCTATCACCCAAAGCCTGGTAATTTTGTATTGTGGCAGGATTACAGTTTTGAACCGGAATATCAGGATGCTGTGGTTTATGCTTGGTTGAGCGATCGCAAAGTTTGGAAAGCTGATATTCCTGAAATGTTGAAACAGGAAAGATTAACTGATGTTTTGCGGATGCTGTCGGGAACTTGGACAAGTTTAGGATATGGAATTGAGAACAATTCTATGAGTTCTAGTTTGCCGAAAGTCTACCAGAAAATGCTGCGGGAAGAATTGGAAAATACGGGTTCTTAGGGAATTAGATAGAATCCGCTAAAACCCAACAAATAAAATAGGTAGGTTCGTAGTGAGGACTTTAGTCCGCAGATGAGGACTAAAGTCCGAACGATCAAACTTATGTAGCTGGTTCGTAGTGCGGACTTGAGTCCGCAGATGAGGACTAAAGTCCGAACGATCAACGATCAAACTTATGTAGCTGGTGTCTGTGCCGCTGCGATCGGCTCAAACAAACACCATCTGTAACAAATTAATAAGAGTTGTTATCAACTTTAATAAGAGTTATGATGCAGTTTAACTTGATCCCTGCCTATCGTGAATAATTATTTCATAGTTTCATCCCTATTACCAATGTGAGTAACAATAGAAATATTGAGCAAGCCCCGAGAAATTTGGAGGCGCAACTCTACGGATCAAATGAGGATACTGCTATGTTTTGCCTGAACCGAGAAACCAGAAATGTAGGCCTAGTCGAAAGCAGCAATAGGGAGATGCGAGGCTCTACAACCTCGGCTGCTAAAAATATCCGCAGTACCCGATCGCGAGTTTACAAAGATGAGGCTTTAGTATCGGCCTCCCTGGCGGGACTTCCGGATCTTTTAGCATCCCTAGAAAGCTTTCGCGAGTAGAGTTTGACAATTTCTCTTGTTGAAAATCGGGAGTTGACTCAGCTAATTATTGCCAGACTCCGGAAAAGATATTCTTGACTCCGATCGCAATTCGATTTAAGTCTTCTTTCAGCAGCGGCGGCCAAGAAACTCCTCTGGCCCGTCCTGCTTCAAATTGCAGTAAACTGTCTGCTGAGAGTAAATGCAGTGCCGAGATTAATTGGCGATCGAGCATTGGAGATTCTTGCAGCCCATCAAACAATATTTTTAAAGCCAATAAAATCGATGTCACCTGTCCCGGTACGGGCGGCTGGCCTTGTTTGAGGCGCATCAGGAAGGCGTCGGGATTTTTCTTGGTTTCCAGGGCGGTTCCTTGGTCGATCAGAAAACTGCGGGCTGTTTTATAATCCATTAGACGTGCGATCGAGTTCTTGCAATTAATCAGCAGATATTATATCATTTTTGGTCGCAGTATATTTGTTAATATAGCAGAATTAAGAATCAAGAAGCAACTCGCAAGCCGCGCCGGGGAGCCGAAAGCTACTCGTGAAGTGCGAATTATCACGTACCGTACAAGCTCTCGGAAGGTGCGCGTTGCACAGCCTACAGCTACTCTTGCTAGTTGGAGTAAGTTTTAGATAACGGAAAAATAAAACAATGGCAAAACGGCAGAAAAATAGCATAAACTCCCAGATTTATAGATACTGGTGGCTACTTTTATTGTGTTTGAGCTTCCTGTTAGTTCCGGTTCTCAAAAAAATAGCCGTCGCCACCCCATTTTCCCCGCCCGCTCCCATCGCAAATAATGCTAATTTGGGAGCGAGAATTCAACGGACGATGGGGTTACTTGCGGCCAGCACTCCCACAGAACGCCGCCAAGTACGCATCCTATTTTACGGTCAATCCATCACTCAGCAAGATTGGTGGCAAGATGTCGTGCAGGACTTAAAAAAGCGATTTCCCTATGCAGATTTGATTGTGGAAAATCGCGCAATCGGAGGATTTGCATCGCCGATTTTAATCCGTCCCAGCGAACATGATTTGTATCCTTTTTATCCAGACTTGCTAATTTTCCACGTCTACGGAGGTGAGGAAGATTACGAAGCGATAATTGCCAATGTTCGCCGCCGCACTGCTAGCGAAATACTCTTGCATTCAGACCACATAACCTGGCTGCCAACAGGTAACAGCAGCGACAATGAAAATGAAGTCAAAGGCTACGAATGGCACAACACTCATTCTACCAAATGGTTGCCTGAGTTGGCAGATAAATACGGCTGTGAAATCGCGGAAATTCGGCAACCTTGGCGCAGGTATTTGCAAGACAATCGCTTGCAACCAAAACAGCTATTGAGCGACAGCATTCACCTCAACGCTTGGGGAAATTTTCTGCTAGCTGCTCTCATTAAACCGCACCTGCGATACAACCCAAATTCGGCTCGATTACCGCAGCAGGATTTAGTCAAAACCTATACGGTTGGTAAGGATGTTAAGTGGCAGGATGGTAAGTTGGTGTTAGAGTTTGAAGGAAATCGGATAGATGCGATCGCCGATAAAAGCTTCAACGGCAAGGCAATTTCTGCTAAAATTGCGATCGACGGCAAAAAACCCTCAGAATTTCCCAAACTTTACACCATCACCAGACCCAGCGTTACTCTCGGCGTCCCTTGGCCAGCAATCATCCAAGTATCCAATCAAAAACCGCTCATCGTCGAAGATTGGAAAGCTACAATCACTGAGATTAACAGCGACGCTACCAAATTTAAATTTGACGTGGTAGGTTCTAAAACAGGTTACGACGGCAGCGGTACAAACGACAAAATGTTTGTTTCAAAATCTGGCCGCGTCGCGATCGAACCGAGAAACTGGTGGCTGAAAAATGCCTATGAATACTCGAAAAAGCCTACTCCGAAAGGGTTTGAGATTTCGTGGCAAGTTAAGCCGATGTTTGTTGATTCATACATTCCGCCACAAATTGCAGATTCAAGTCGCGAATATCCTACAACATTGGCTCAGAATTTGAGCAACTCCAAACACATCCTCGAAATCGTACCCGAAACAGACGGGACAGTTCCTATCAAGGAAATTAGAGTTTATCGCCCTCCTTATATTCCTGCACCATGAAGAAGGACTAAAGTCCTCACTACGAACTTAATTTATCTAATTATTTCTTTAACCTGCGGAGGCAGGTTTCGTTTGTATAGACGCGGTTTCAACCGCCGAGTCTTCTAACAACAATTATCCCCCGCTGTATGTATAGACGCGGTTGAAACCGCCGAGTTTTCTAACAATTAACTTCAGTTTCTCGTAATCCCCAACTCGTGAAACAGCAACAGCGATAAAAAGAAATCCGCCACAAAAACAAACACCCAAGAAGTCACCACCGCCGCCGTTGCAGCTTGGCCTACTCCCTTCCCTCCGCCCGCCGTCGTCAACCCCCAACCGCAACCGACAAGCGCAATTATCAACCCAAAAATTACACTCTTAATTGCCACAGTTACTAAATCCCAAGGCCCCAAAAAAGTCCGCACCGATTCCAAAAATACCGACGGTTCCAACTCATAAAAATTAACCGCTACCAACAGCCCCCCCAAAATCCCCACCGCTACCGAAAAAATTGTTAAAATCGGCAGCATGACGCAGCAAGCTATCACCCTCGGCACTACTAAATAATCAACCGGATTTGTTCTCAACATATACAGGGCGTCTATTTGTTCCGTCACCTGCATTTCTCCTATCTCTGCGGCAAAAGCAGAACCTACTTGTCCCGCCACCACACCCGCCGTTAAAACTGGTGCTAATTCGCGGCAAAATGCCACAGCAAAAGCACCTCCCACCGCCCCAACCGCCCCAAACCGAATCAACTCTCTCGCGGATTGAACAGTAAAAATCATGCCCGCAAAAAATGCTATTATTAGCACGGAGCGCAAAGAATCCAAGCCTACTGTGACTAAATGTTCCATGATTTTGCGGCGGTCAACTTTGCCGATTAGTAGGCGCAGCAAGACTTGGCCGCCCAGGAACAGCGTCACTAAAAACCGCTGAAACCACCTGTTATGGAATGTTTCATCTAAATGTCGATCGCCCTTTTTTTGGTATTTTTTAAGCAATTACTAATAGTCCGCGATTAATTGCAAACAAGGAGAAGCACTGCCACTACTGAGATTTTCGCCAATTGTACAGCAATTATTGCACCATTTGTCAACATATATTTTCAGTCTGCGGGCGTTGCGGTTGGTGGGTTATACGATTTTAGATTTGAGACTTCGGCGCGAGCGCTCGCGCCGAAGTCTCAAATCGCAAATCAAAAATGCTCTGGCTACTGGGCCAGCAACAAGTCAATAAACTTATCCAACTCTTCATTATACTTGGAGGCTTGCTCCTTGCCAATTCTCACCAGTTCCGATATCTTCTCTTCCGAGGCATTATCAATCGGCAGCGGTTTTTCGTGGCTCAAATCTGGAGTAATTCTCAAATATTGATTGGGTTTTTCAATTGCATCAAAAATTTGGAGAATTTGATAATTTACAGTTTCAGCAACTCCCGTCATCATGATATTAATCAAAGGCTCAACCCACTCAACTTGACCCCAATTTTTCACTTCTTCGTAGGGATATTTTTTCTGAGCTTGTCCCGTCCCCAGCGATAAAATTACCATATCTTTTGCTGTCGGGCCTCTGTCGGGGCGTTCGTCGGGAATTCTTAATTTATTTCTCACTTCCGCATAGGCACAAAGTGCGGGATTGTTTGCAAATACTCCCCCGTCAATTAAAGCGTAGGATTCGTTTGTCAAAGAGTAGATTTTGGGAAGTTCAAAGTAAGAGGGAGCAGCAGATGTGGCTCTGGCGATATCTCTGATAAAATAGTCTGCTGCTGGATATTTTTTAGCATCTATTTGATTGAAAAAGTGAGATTTTCTCCTTTCGACATCGTAACTGGAAATTAAACAAGGTTTCAGCAGTTCGCTGAGTTTGCAATCGATAAAATTTTCCAAAAAGAATTCTTCTAGGCGATCGCTCGGATATTTCTCATCTACCAAACCATCGAAAGATTTGAGTTTTTGCCAAAAAGAACTCTTAAAAACGTCGCGGCCGCTCTTGATGGAAAAATTAACAGCGTCTTCCGCTGTCCACCGAGGCCTGCTAGGATTTTCGGCATCGGGACACAAATAGAGGCAGGTTAAAATTCCTCCCGCACTCGTGCCGGCGATTAAATCAAAATAGTCAGCTATTCTGGCATCTGGGTTGCCACTTTTTTGTTGCAGCTTGGACTCAAGGGTAACTCCAATTTGTGCGGGAATTATCCCTCTAATTCCGCCTCCATCTATGGATAAAACTCTGGTATATTTAGCCATAATTGTTGCCTCTTCTCGATGTTTGCTCGTTGGTTGCAGTCGCGGACTCAAAAAGTCGTTGGACACGATATTTAGCGGCAAGGATCCATGCACGGCGCACCCTACATAATGCCGGTTTTGCGTCCAAGGAATGAGAATTAAATAACTTACAATTTTTATTGTTTTTGTGGGATGGGCGTCCCGCCCGTTCTTTAGGGACGGCCGGGACGCCCATCCCACAAATATGTGTAAATTATTTAATTTGCGATCCTAAGAGTAGCCTAATCTAACATCTCAAATTTAAGTTTAATTGGCTGGCTGCGAGGGTGTAGCGAAAAATATATTCTACAATTTCTACATAATTGTAGGCGGCGGCGGTTGAGTCGGCCCAGACTGTGATGCCGTGATCGCGAATTAACAACGCGGGTACAGAGGGTGTACAAACGGCAAAATATTCGCAAATTTCCTTGGCTATTTTAGGCACTTCTAAATAATTTGCAAATAGGGGTATCGCCACCTGCGGGTTTTCCTCCCACACCCCCAAACCTTTGAGCATTTCGATCGCGGGTAAGGGCACTGCATCGCCTGATGTTAGCCGAGAAACTAAATTTGCTTCGATTGAATGCACGTGGTAGCAAGCTTTAGCGTCTGGAAAACAATTGTAAACGGCTAAATGAATGCTGGTTTCGGCGGAAGGGCGGCCCTCGGGAACGGGTTGTTCGACGATCGCACCTTCGGAGCTCATTCTGATAAAATCTGAAGCAGTTAACTGCCCTTTCTGGCGGCCGCTAGCCGTAATCCAAAAACTGCCGTCTGGTAAGCGGGCTGAAAGATTGCCAGCAGTCCCAGCCATCCAACCGCGATCGTAAAAATGTTTAGCTGCTGCAATTAAATCGGTTCTCAAATCGCCACTCATTCTTTCCAAATCCTCAGTTTTTTATCTATTTTTTACGTTAGTAGTTATTGCGGAAAGAAACCCGGTTTCTACGAAAAAATTTGGGGTTGGGAACGAGGAATTTAGGAAGAAACCGGGTTTCTCAACTCCCGCGCGCAATTCCTATAGCGGTTCTCAATCGTGGTGAGGTATGCCCAATCCCTCCGCTTCGCTCCGCCCAATGCCCAATAACCTGTTTGGCCCTAGGCCCTAGGCCCTAGGCCCTAGGCCCTAGGACCATGAGTACCTCCAGAAATCTGAGAAAGGCTATAGTTTAGTTTCAATTCCATTGCTGGGATAAAGTTTCCAACACGTCAAAAAAATTATCCCATTTAGTATACGGCTTTTGCTGTTCGTCTAGATACTCTGCCAGCCGATCGCGCGCAAACACAGAGTTCGCCTGCAAAGCCATGTTAAAATCCGTCAGCGAATCTCCGATCGCGACCTGTTCCTGGGCTGGGTGCTGCGCCATCACTCGCACCTTAGACACCAATTCTGCATCTCCTTCAAAGTCAGAATTGACTTGCAAGCGAGGGCCGCTAGCGTCCACATCTACAGCGTAAATTGCGATCGCCCGGTGTACCAAATCGCCCATAACCGCCTCTACCATAATCCGAAGACCGCCGGAAACGATCGCAAAATCCACCCTTTGCTCGTCCAAAAAATCCAGCAATTCCACCAATCCCGGCCGCATCAGCTTTCCCCTAGAAAATTCCACAATTTCCCCGTAACGTTCCGAGGGAATAGACTCTAGCAACTGCCGCACACCCGATCGCAAACTCAGCCTTCTCGCGTACATTTCCGGCATCAGTTGAGAAGACAATTCCGGTGCAAAATGCTTGAGCATTGCCACAAAAGTTTCTTCAACAGTTATCGTGCCGTCAAAGTCGCAGAATACCACCCGTTGCTGATTGTTCGGGATTGGAGATTTTTGCTTGTCATCGGTCATTGTCAGTCGCACCTTTCTAGAACGGGAAAAGTTTACACAACTCATCGTACACTGAAGAAGGAAGAAGGAAGAAGGAAGAAGGAAGAAGGAAGAAGGAAGAAGGAAGAAGGATCGCTCCTGTAAATAATTTACACATATTTGTGGGATGGGCCGGAGAGCCCGTCCTTTCTGGACGGGCTCTCCCGCCCATCCCACAAGAACAATAAATTGTAAGTTATTTAATTCTCATCCATAAGGAAACAGCCATCGGGAGCATCTGGGTTTTGCAAAAAGCATTTTTTTGACAGAAAGCATTTTTTCTTTTAGTGCCGTCCCCGAGCGCGAGCCTTATAGCTCGCGAGCTCCCGACAGCACTACAAATGCAAAACCCAGATGCTCCCGCTATAATAGCGACGCGCTGTTTGTTAGCAATCGCCCGCAGGATTTTATGCAGATTCTTCGAGATCGTCATCGAGATCGTCGTCGAAATCTTCATCCAGAGAATCGTCGAAATCGTCATCGAGATCGTCATCGAGATCGTCTTCGAGGAATGCTTCTACATCCTGCTTTTGATTTTTGGTCTTTTGAGGAGTAGCCTTAGCAGGCAAACAGATTAAATTGTCATCCTCAGTATTAATCAAACCTTTCGATCGCAACTTGCCCATCAGCCGCGTCACCGTCACCCGCGTTGAGCCGATCGCGCTACCAATTTGAGCGTGAGTCAAGGCCCAAGGCAGCCGATAGCCCCGAACCACATCCGGTTCTCCCTCACCTACGTAGGGTTCGCCGAACTCTTCGATCAACAAAGTGAGAAAACCCAGCAATCTGTCGATCGTCCGGCGCTGTCCCAAAGTGCTCAGCCAGAGGAGTTTTCGCTGGTGCTGGTAGCGAAACGCATCCAAAATTTCCCGGCGGAAGTGAGGCCAATTATCCAAGTCGTGCCAGTACATCCACACTACGTGAGTGTGATCGGCGTGGGCGTAAGCTTGAAGCGTAAACGGAGACTGAGCAACCAGTTCAAAGGGCTGACCGGCGCCGACGAAGCCCAAAAAAGCTTCTTCTGTAGTTTTGGGAGCGGATTTGGACTTCGTTGAAGCGACGCTAACTTGAGCGCTACCTACGAGCCGCACAGAACCTTTCTGGACTAAATACAGCAGTCCGGGTCTGGCGGGAATCTTCTCGTCTTTGCTAAAAGTCCGGCAGCGGTAGTGTTCCTGGGCCCAGTCGATAATTCGCTGCCAGGTGATAAACGGTCGATCGATCGTTTCTAGAGGTGTGGAAGTTGATTGCATAAGTGAGGCTCTGGGATATATTGAGTTAGTGAGAAAAACAGCTTTTGCCTGCATTGCGATACTAAGTGAGACAACCAACCCCCGATCGAGCTGACACGCTTCTTAACTGTGCTGACTCTTCTCAGTTTCACCTAAAAACTCAATGTAGCAAAAAGTACATGAAAATGGTAGAATTCGGCAATGAGTCGATCGTAAATTATTGTATATTTACCCCAAAAATCGCTAGAAAGCCCATTGCTGTGATGTGACATCGCCGGGGCGAGCCGATCGACCATCTCTGACATCAGCAGTTTAACGTACAAAGACAGCACAAGTGGTAACAGTCTCTAGGCACTTTTACTGCAAAAATAGCCGATATGGATACATTAAATATATCCCAGTGCCCGGAAGTTACAGTGAAGTGTTTTTTGCTCTTAAAGTTGCTCTTCGCGATCGGCCAGCAAGGCACAACGAGCGAAATTCCGTTAAATCAAGCTAAAAATAGGCAGCGGGTGGTGTACGTGTCTGCGATCGCCCTGAAATTAGCTAAAACTTGGCAGCAGACACCGCAGGATCTCGCCGCACAGTTGGCCGAAACTCTCCAACCGCTGTGCTGGCCAAATTTCGCCGTTAAAGTCGCGCCGGCTGGCATAATTGAGCTAGAGCTGACTGATGCGGGTTTAGCTTTCTGGTTGCAGCGTTTAGCTCAAATTTCCCTCCCTGTTCCAGAATATCCAATCTTATCTCCAGTTGTCTGTGCCGATCGGCTGTTTCCCATTCAGTACAGCCACGCGCGCTGCTGTTCCCTGCTGCGAATGGCCGATCGCGATCGGTTAATTGCGATCGCACAGCCGGATGTCACCACAGCGCCGCAAATTTGGTCGCTGGCGGCCCCAAATCCTATCCCCTGGATTGACGAGGGCGATCGACTGCTATTAGTACATCCAGCAGAACGCAGTTTAATTTCGGAACTGTTAACAGTTCTTGACAATTTATATCCTATCTTTGAAGTAGAAAACCGCGAAAAACCAGTCAATTATTTTAAATTAGCCAATAATTTGAGCCAAGCATTTCAGACTTTTTACAGTCAATGTCGGATTTGGGGAGAAGTTAGAATAGAACAGCCAAAACTCGCCCAAGCCAGATTGGGTTTAGTATTAGCAACTCAATCCTTGCTGCGGTTTATCCTGGCAGAATTATTAAACGCCGTTGCTCCCATAGAACTTTGATTTCACTTATAAAAAATGTTAGTAGTGAGGACTTTAGTCCTCTGATTTGGAAGAGGACTAAAGTCCTTACTACAAACCATTTGAAAACTAGCGCTACTGCGATCGCCGGATGGACGAGTGCCATTACATCTGCGAGTTCCATACTGAATATCCCGCGATAATATAATACGGTTCACTTAACACTATTTATTGCCCGGAGATCCCCTCGCATCCCCCTTCTCAAGGGGAGTAGGGGTTGACTTTGAAGAAATTCTTGTTCCCCCCTTGGGAAGGGGGGTTAGGGGGGATCGGATTTAAGTAGGGCTTGCTGAAAAAGTCAGAAAACAGCATTTAGAAAGATGAGTGAATTTGAGCTGGCATCGGCAATATAAGTTTTGTCAATCTTGTGATGGC
>NZ_JAEQCI010000149.1:0-11642 GCF_020738565.1 Microcoleus sp. PH2017_12_PCY_D_A
AAAGTCCCTACTACGAACCAATTTTCTCGTCGATAATTAAGGTTTGTAGTGAGGACTTCAGTCCTTTCTTTGACTTAGAGTAAATCAGGACTAAAGTCCTCACTACGAACCAATTTTATCATCGGTAATTAATTTCTACGAGCCGGGGATACATTGTACAGTCCTCTAACCGGGCCCGGTGCTGCCTGCGAATCTTGCTGCTGTGCTGGAGGAAACTGCTCTTGGACTCCGGCGGGAGTGGCGAAACAACCGCTCGCTTGAGGTGCTAGCTGGCAAGCTGGAGGTAAGGCCATGACTGAGGCGTCAAAGGGATTGGTGGCATCCGGGACGCGAAGAATGGGATCGCTGGAAACTTGTCGCTGCATGACTCGTCGGTAGAGGCCGCTGATGCGGCTGGCATCGCGCTCGATTTCTTTTTCGGGAAAGGCAACTACGCCGCTGGGGGAACCAATGCCTAGATAGTCGCCCATGTAACCTTGCAAGCTGACGTTGTGATAAAAGTCTCCTGAAGCTTCAAAGAATTGTCGGTTGAAGTTGTTGTCAACGGGGCTAAATCGGGCTGTATCTGCTTGGGCAGGTTTGACGGATGCCAGTGCGGCAGAGGCGATCGCCAGAATCAACGCACTGCTGAGGCTTTTTAACTTTTGACTCATATATTTCAGCTTCTAGATTAATTACGGTTCCAATATAAACTGATTATCGGCGGATTATTTGTGTTTCCTACAAGCTGTAAGTTATGGATGCTGCTGATTTAAATGTGTTGCGCGATCGACTTTTGGATTTATTGTGTGAGTTTGCGTACCGCGAAGGCGATTTTGTGCTGTCTTCGGGGCAGAAAAGTTCTTATTATATCAACTGCAAACCGGTGACTTTGCACGCTGAAGGTGCTTTGGCGACGGGTCGCGTACTCCTCTCGATGCTGCCACCTCAAGTGCAGGCTGTGGGCGGTTTGACCTTGGGTGCTGACCCGATTGTAAGTGCTGTAAGCGTGGTTTCGGCTCTGGAAGGTCGATCGATTCCGGCGCTAATTGTCCGCAAGGAGACCAAGGGACACGGCACAATGGCGTATATTGAGGGGCCGATTTTGCCCTCAGGGACGAATGTTGCGGTGTTGGAGGATGTGGTGACGACGGGTAAATCGGCGATGCAGGCGGTGGAGAGGCTGCGGGGAGCGGGTTATATTGTCGATCGAGTGTTGTCGCTGATCGATCGAGAGCAAGGTGGAGCCGAGTTGTACCGCGAGCAGGGATTGGATTTTCAGGCCGTTTTTACGATCGCGGATCTTAAGGAATGGATTAGTAGCAAGAAATAGGGATGTAAATTTATTGTAGGCTTAGTTGGGTTGGGCGATCGAAATAACACTATAAACATAAATCCCGTAGGGGCCCGTGAGCCCTGAACTCTGCCTTAAAACCAGAGGATTTGTAAACCCGCCCCCACCCATCGACTAGCTTTGTGCTACTCCTTCTACCTAGTAACGCAGATGCTTTCTAATTCTCTCGTTACCAGGTTCTACCTGGTAACGAAGATTCTTTCGCTCTGCCTCCTGTTAAAAATGCTGCAAGATATCAATCTTAACCAGCCATTTTAATGCTATGAAAACCATCCATTTTATCGACCTATTCTCAGGAATAGGCGGCATGAGATTAGGCTTTGAATCAGCCGCGCATTCCTTGAATCTGAAAACAGAATGCCTCTTAAGCAGTGAAATCAATCCCGACGCTCAAAAAGTTTACCACAAAAACTTTAACCACACACCATTAGGCGACATCCGACTAATTAACCAACTACCAGAACACGATATTTTACTAGCAGGATTCCCCTGTCAGTCTTTCTCCGGTGCAGGCAAAAAAGCAGGTTTTGGCGACACACGAGGAACCCTGTTCTTTGAAATAATGAGGCTAATTGATACCGCTCAACCTCAAGCATTTATTTTCGAGAACGTCCGGGGACTTGTCAGCCACGACGGCGGCAGAACCCTCGAAACAATTAAACACGAAATTACCAGTAGAGGTTACAGCTTCGATTACTTTTTGCTCAACAGCTCTAACTTTAGCTTACCCCAAAACCGCGTCCGAGTTTACCTAGTAGGAATTTTAAATGCTTCGCCCCAATTTGGGTTAATTTCCGACTTAGGCCCAAAAGATTCCCATTCCTGCAACCATCAACAGTTATCCTTATTTTCCCCGTTGAGTAAACCCGTCGCAGTTGCAGATATTTTGGAAGACAATCCAGACCAAAAATATGATTGCTCGCCAGAATTTGTCAAGGCATTGAAACCAATCGTTAACAATGATTTAAATCGCTTGCACGGAATGCGACTAATTGACTATCGCGGCGGCAATTCGATTCACTCTTGGGAACTCGGTTTGCGAGGCGAGTGCAGTTTAGACGAAATTGAGTTGATGAATCGTTTTATATTGAAAAGACGCAATAAGGAATTTGGGCATAGCCAAGATGGTAAGCTATTAACTAAAGAGCAAATCGCTACTTTTTTTTCTCATCCCAATCTAGATGAGATTCTGGATTTACTGGTTGCCAAGAAGTACCTACAGCGGAACAACGATTTGTACAAACCTGTATCGGGTAACTTTTCCTTTGAAGTCTATAAATTTCTCGATCCGCAGAAGATTTCTGTAACAATTGTTGCCAGCGATGCAAATAAATTAGGTGTTTATCACAACCGCAGACTCCGCCGGATCACTCCCCGCGAAGCCGCACGGTTACAAGGTTTTTCCGATAGTTTTGTACTGCATTCCAATGATGATAAAGCTTACTATCAACTGGGCAATAGCGTCAGTATTAATGTGGTAAAAGCTGTGGCGAAAGAAGTTATGCAGAATGTTTTGTCATCTACCAAACAAAAAGTTAGTGCCTTTTGAATTGGGAAGGGTGGGCGAATTGATCCGCCCGCCCTAGCAATATAGTTAGCTTAGCGCTACAGGTTCCTTAGCAAGAAACTTCTCCAACTCAGTCAAAGCATCGGCATCAACCTTAGTCTGCATCGGACAGAACTTAGGCCCGCACATCGAACAGAATTCCGCAGTTTTGTAGATATCCGCCGGCAAAGTTTCATCGTGATATTCCCGCGCGCGTTCCGGGTCTAGCGAGAGTTCAAATTGACGGTTCCAATCGAAATTGTAACGCGCTTTGGAAAGTTCGTCATCGCGATCGCGCGCACCCGGACGCCGCCGCGCAATATCCGCCGCGTGGGCCGCAATTTTGTAAGCAATCAGACCGTTTCTGACATCCTCGGCATTCGGCAATCCCAAGTGTTCCTTCGGAGTCACGTAGCACAGCATAGCAGTACCGTACCAACCGGCCATCGCCGCCCCAATTGCTGAGGTAATGTGGTCGTATCCAGGCGCAATATCTGTCACCAACGGCCCCAAAACATAGAAGGGTGCTTCCGAACATTCCTCCATTTGTTTCTTGACATTAAACTCAATTTGATCCATCGGTACGTGGCCCGGGCCTTCCACCATTACCTGCACGTCATGTTCCCAAGCTTTGCGAGTCAATTTACCCAAAGTTTTGAGCTCGGCTAATTGAGCATCATCGGACGCATCGTGAGTGCAACCGGGGCGCAAAGAATCTCCCAAACTAAACGAAACATCGTATTTTTTGAAGATTTCAATGATGTCGTTAAAGTGAGTGTAGAGAGGATTTTGTTTGTGGTGGTGCAGCATCCACCGCGCCAAGATGCCGCCGCCGCGAGAGACAATCCCAGTAATCCGATTTCTTACCAACGGCAAATGCTCAATCAGAATTCCGGCGTGAATTGTTTGGTAATCAACGCCTTGTTGAGCGTGTTTGTCAATGATGTGCAGGAAGTCATTCGCCGTCAGACTTTCCATATTACCGTGCACGCTTTCTAGTGCTTGGTAAATTGGTACAGTGCCGATGGGAACTGGTGAAGCTTTGATAATCGTAGTGCGAATTTCATCCAAATTGCCGCCGCCGGTGGACAAGTCCATCACGGTATCAGCGCCGTATTTAACTGCTAGTTTAAGCTTGTCAACTTCTTCTTCCATATTGGAAGAGTTGGGAGATGCACCGATATTAGCGTTGACTTTGCATCTAGACGCAATGCCGATCGCCATTGGCTCCAAATTCCTATGATTGATGTTAGCCGGAATAATCATCCGTCCCCGCGCTACTTCTTCGCGGATCAATTCTGCTGGGAGATTTTCTCGCTTAGCAACAAAGTCCATTTCCTCAGTGATGACACCTTGACGGGCGTAGTGCATTTGAGATACGTTGCTGTGCCCCTGACGCTTAGCGATCCATTCGGTACGCATATCTTATGTCCTTGATAAACAGCTTCCCTCCGCTGGTATTACCCAGACTCAGGTTCTAAGGGTGTTTTCTCAGCCCGGATATTCGGGCACCCCTAGCTTTAGGATTATGATACTAGCACTTAGGTTGGGGAAAGATTAAATCTTTATAAAAAATTCTACAAATATGTAAACTTTCAATAATTTTAAGAATTTTTATTAAAAATTAAATATTTTTAATCTTGCGATTTATAATGCTCGTAAAGCTCAGCTATTCCAGAGGTAATCGCCCTTTCCCAATTTATGATATTTCTGCCATAAAAAAAGAGCGATTACCCAAAATTTAACAACTAACAAAAAAATCACAATTCATCGGGATTAATGCCCATTTGGCGCAACTTTTCTGCCAAACGATCTGCCCGAAGGCTTTCTTGTTGAGCGCGAAGGCTTTCTTGTTCAGCGCGAAGACTTTCTTGTTGAGCGCGCAGGCTTTCTTGTTTTGCACGTTCCTCCCCTATTAATAACAAATTCCCTTCACTATCCCACCAGCGCAACCAAGGCAAATTCATCTCATCATATTCGCCTTGCCAGATTCCCAATTCAACTCCAAGCTGGGGAATCGGATAGCGTCCGCGATCGTTCGGACTCAGGCGCTGATAGCAGTTGTCTTCTAAATGATACATTTCCACAGCCGCTTTTTTCACTTCATAAATCCCGTAAAAAGGAATGCGGATCGCCTGTTCGTAAACCCAGAATTTGCCAGGTTTTTGTTCTTGTTGTTCTTCTCTATCTGGATCTGGCGGTGGAGTTCTGTCTCGTTCTTCTGAACCGTTTCCCGACACAAATTCAATTGCAATTAGCGGTGCAACGTATTCTTTCCACAATACATAGGAACGCCTCACCTCACCATTTAACAGCGGCGGTACATTGGGAACGTAAAACCAATCTGGCGCTTCGGCACCGCGTTCGGGAGGGTCAGTTAAACGCCAATAAATCCCGCAATCTTGACCGATGCGGTAGCGTGCGTCAGGGTGAATTTGTTGCAAAATCGGCCGCAGGGAATCGGTGAGAATAATGCTTTGAGGCAGTTCTTGAAAGTTTTTCACAAAAGTACCGTCAGACTCGGGCAGTTCGGTGTGGTCTGGGAGATGGGTGACTCCCAATTCAAATGGTTTAGCAACAGTCATAAAACTTTCGCTGATTTGAGGAGTTAAATTGATTATATAGTAAGTCTATTTTTTGGGGGATGGGGAATTGGTAATTGGGAATGGGTAATTGGTAATTGGTAATTGGGAATTGAGACTCCCCAAAATATAATCGATTGCCCGCCTACTTCACTTCCTTACTTTTTGTATATAGTCGCGATTTGTAGTCGGGTAAAGTTTAATTATCTCAAAAAATCAGCCTAACCCAAGATTAAATCAACACTCACTGCAAAATCTGGAAAAGCCAGTGGCGAAAATTCTTGACCGCGCTCAAAGTTTTGTATTAAACTATAGCCATTTGCGGTGGGATTGCGGTAAACTTCTAAACAGTTTGCTTCAAGATCCCACAGCCAAACTTCCTGAATGCCCGATCGCGCATAATTCGGTACTTTCACATCGCGGTCATAATTAACGGTACTATCTGCTACCTCTACCAACAGCAAAACATCCTCGCTATTTGGCAAGGATTCTTCGTAAAAATCGGCGCGGGGTTGGACTAAAGCAATATCAGGTTGCGGTTCTGAGTTATCATTAAGGCAAATAGGATTTTGCACTCTAAAAATAACCAGCGACTCTGGAATGCGGCTGAACATTCGCGCAAGGCGATCGACACGGGCGGCGTGGCGCTTACCAATTGCTGCCATTTGGATAATTTCTCCTTCGATAAGTTCCACTCGTTCGCGATCGCTAAAAACACCAGCCTCACTCATCAAGTGATATTCTTGCACTGTAAATAGCCGTCTTTTCATTTCAACAGACATAACTATTCTCCTTTTTTAGCATTTGGCATAAGTTTACCATTTTTGCCAAAAAAATTCCAATACAGCTCAGTTACCCTGGATCTTATGCCTAATTAAATCTCCGAAGATTCATCGGATTGTGACTGGTTTTGAGTATCTTTTTCGCCTGCGGCAAATCCTTCTGTATCCTGTTTTAATTCTGAGGCAATTGTGCCTCGATCGCGCCAAGCTTCGGCATTTTCTGGTTTGATAGCAATGGCTCGATCGTATGCTGCCATTGCTTCTTCGTAGCGTTTTAATTGCGACAAAGCTGTACCGCAGTGGTGCCAAGCATCGTAGGAGTCGGGCACAATCGCGATCGCCTTTTCGTAAGCTGCGATCGCTTCTTCGTGGCGCTGCAATTTTGCCAAAGATTCGCCTTTACCAAACCAAGCTTCGTAACACTTGGAATTAAGCGTGATTGCTTGGGAGTAAGATGCAATTGCTGCTTCGTGTTGTGATAGTTTGTCGAAAGCTGCGCCTCGATTGTGCCACACTTCAAAATCCTGCGGTTTAATGGCAATTGCTTTGTCGTAGGATGCGATCGCCTCTTGATGGCGCTGCATTTTTCCCAGCACGGCGCCTCTATTGTACCAAACTTCGTATTTGTCGGCGCGGATTTCGAGAGCTCGATCGTAAGAAGCAACAGAATCAGCATAGCGGAGCAATCTCCACAGCATATTACCTCGGTTGTACCAAGTCTCATATCTCTTGGGATTGAGCTCAAGAGCGCGATCGTAAGAATCGACTGCGGCGGCGTACTGCTGTACTTTACCCAGCATCGCACCTCGGTTGTGCCATATTTCGCTGTCGGTTGTTTTGATAGCCAGGGCGCGATCGTAACTGGCGATCGCCTCTTCGTAATGCTGCAATTTACCCAACAAAGCTGCTATGCTGTGCCAACAACCGTATTTTCTCAGCTCGCTCGAACTGGCTCGCTCGTAACAGGCGATCGCCTCTTCGCACCTCTGCAATTTTCCCAGCAAATTCGCTTTATTGTACCACGCTTCGTAATGCTCCGGTTTAATTAATATTGCTTGGTCGTAACTGGCGATCGCCTCTTCATGGCGCTGCAATCTGATTAACACATTGCCGCGCCAATACCACGCCTCAGCCACATTCTTGTTCGTTAAAATAGCTTTTTCCACCCAGGCTAATGCTTCATCATAATTGCCTTGGAAATAAAGCTTTTCGGCTTGCTCGATCTCACCGTCAGCAATCAAATTTTCTCCGTCACTAGCAGGTGCTGTTGCAGAATTTTGTGCATTGTTTGACTGCGGCCCAGGTGCGAGTTTGACAGCTTCTTTGGCAACAATTGCCGGCACCTGGGAAATTTCTTGCACAATTTGAGATTTTTTCTCGTCAACTTCTGTCACCAACACTTGCAGGCGCATGATAAATTGAGATTTGAGAGTCTCAATTTGCTCGACGGAAGATTTGGAAAGTTCAGTTTCTCTCGTTAAAAAATCAAGTGATTGTTTAGCTGCACTCATTTGTGCTTCTAATTCATCCCTCATTTTTTGAGTCAGTTGGCGAGAGTTGATCAGCTCTGATTCCAACACACCAATGCCCTGCAATCTTTGATTGGCATCCCTCACCAACTGTTTGACTACCAGCCGCCGGAACATCCAAAAAAAGCCAATTGTCATCGGTGGAAAAACAGTACCGAGAATTAGCAAAATATTCAGCAGAGTTATGGTATTATTAAAACCATATCCCGATTCTTCACTGTCTGTACGCAGAGAGATAAGATCAAAAGCGTCGCGAACTTGGGGACTGCTTTTAACTCCGGTTTCGATCAATTTAGCCAGCCAGGTTTCTTGTAAAGATTTTGTGAGTTCATCGGTGGCTCTAGCAGGAGGATTCGCTTTGATTTTCACAGCAGGAGATAACTCTGCGCCAGCCGCTGCTACCAGCAAACCAGTCTGGGATTTTAACGCAATTCGTGGAGAAAATTGTTCGTCGGCGATCGTCTCTGGCGCGCTCATTGACTCTGCCGGACGAGATACGGTATTATTTATGGCATCCACAAAGTTGCTGGCCTGCGGTGTCCCACCAGAGATGGGAGGTGCAGCCGGAGCGGCATTAGTTTTAGCAGTTACATTCTGGGATGCGAGGGCGGCCAGAGTCAAGAGAGCTACATTTGAGACTCGCATAAACGTCAACTCACCTAGGAGAAATTAGTGTTGTTTGTCAGCAGATCGGGCGATCGACCTCATACTCTCAGCAGTGACAATAGCTTTGATGAGGAATTCTGGGTTACTATCTCCAAAATACGCCCTGCGTCTGACTTGTCAGGAAAAATGCCAATAATTCTCGCCGCACAACTTGCCTCAAATAACCCTTTCTCGCGCCTCATCCGCCTCCAATCATCCTCGGAATCATCGGGGCGGCTTCACCAATCTGCACAATTTGCCTCAGCTCCAGCTAAACCGCCCCAACTCTCCCGATTTGTAGCTCTAAACCCCAGCTAAAACTGCTTCGATTTGCTGACGATCCGCCGCTGCATCTAAATCTGCACCGTAAATTTCGCAGCTATTATTCGGACTTTCAATCAGCTTAATCTTGTGCAACTCTGCGCCCAATTCCCTCACGGGCGATCGCAACAATTGCCCGATCCGAACCGCAATATTTTCCGCCGTCGGCACAACCTTCTCAAAATAAGCAATATCCTTATTTAAAAAAGTGTGATCGAAAGGTTCAACAACATAATCATCAACAGCTTTTTGCAAAGCTCCCAAATCAGCAATCATCCCAGTCCGCCCATCAATTTCCCCTTTAACAGTCACCTCTAAATGATAGTTGTGACCGTGACCGTTAGGACGAGCACATTTGCCGTAAATTTCCGAGTTTTCTTCAAAACTCAAATCGGGACGAGCCAACCGATGGGCAGCGCTAAAATGAGTGGACAGAGTTAGATAAGCTTCCATGCCGTTTCCTAAATATTCAGCCCAAAGTTCTGGATGTTCAAACAATTGAATTTTGCTCACAGGCAAATGAGGAGCTAGCCGCAGCCAAATTTGCCGTGCTATGTTTTCGGTAGTTGGCAGAGTCTGCCCAAATTCCGGCCACGCTTCGTTAAGGTAGGAAAAATCGAGATCCTTGGTAACTTCCCGCTTGATGACGTGTTTGACATCAGACAGGTTGAGCACCATGCCGTACTCGTCGAGTTCTCCTATCATGGAAACGTAAAGAACGTAATTGTGTCCGTGTCCCGGTGCGCGGGCAGTTGGGCCAAACCGCTCAAAGTTCTCGGCTTCGCTCAACTCCGGCAGCCAGTACCGGTGACTCGCCGAAAACTGTGCCCGACGATTGATGATGCACTGCATAAAAGTCAAGTAAGGTAAGCTTGTTAAGTTCTGTAAAGGACTTACTTCTTAAGGATAAACCAATTTTTGCTGGAATTTTTCGATAATTTTAGGGTGCTGCGAATGAATTTCTACCAATTTTTGAGATATTGGCAACAGGTTGCCTCACCAGCCGCTGGGCTTATTTTGGATGACAACACAGATATCACGGGCAGAAAATACCGCTACAAAACAGTTTCTCGCCATCAGTTGCTTTTCCATCAGTTAAAAATCTTTGAGAAAGTGCGATTCCCTACAGGGTAGCTGCGCTTGACGACCTTTTTGCAACACAGCGCACTCCACAGTTCGAGTTTTTCGCATAAACTCTGCCACAGTGAGGAGTTTGCGGTTCAGTTGCCACCAAAACTAATCATCCATCACCACTTACTCATTACCAAATCTTAATGAATTGGATTACTGAACGAGCCGATCGCTTTTTTGAAAATTTGTATGGTGCGATCGCCACCCCGCTATTTTATGTCGGGGACACTCATCTGTCCATCAGCGCGATCGTCAAACTGATAATCTTATCTCTATTTGCCTTCATTGTAGCTCGAATTATCAGTGAAGGAATCAAACGCAGCCTGCTAGTTAGGATGGGATTGGATCGCGGCAGTCGAGAAGCAATTTCCACCATCATCAGCTATATCCTAGCAACCCTTGGCTGTATATTCGTCATGCAAGGTGCGGGGCTCAACCTCAGTTCTCTCACCGTCTTAGCTGGCGTCGTCGGCATTGGTTTCGGCTTCGGCTTGCAAAATCTCGCCAGCAACTTTATCAGCGGTCTGACCCTACTATTTGAGCAGCAAATTAGAGTCGGAGATTTTATTGAAATAGACCAGTTATTAGGAACAGTTGAAAATATTTCCATCCGTTCCACAATTATCAAAACAATCGACGGACTATTTGTAATCATACCAAACATCAAGTTTGTCGAAACCAACATTATTAACTGGAGTTATAGAGACCCCAGATGCCGCGTCCACATCCCCGTCGGCGTTGCCTATGGAACTGACCCAGTATTAGTTACAGAAGCACTGTTAGTCGCTGCGAGACTGGAATCGAATATCTTATCACATCCTTCTCCGAAAGTTTGGTTTCGCGGGTTTGGAGATAACGCTTTAGATTTTGAACTTTTAATTTGGATTGACCAGCCACAGAAAAGCGATGAAATTAAAAGTGCGGTCAACTTTTTAATAGATTATGAATTGCGCCACCGCAATATCGAAATCCCATTTCCCCAGCGGGATTTGTGGCTGCGGAACCCGCAAGAGTTAACCAAACATTTTCACGATCGCAAAGACGATCATTCAAACGGTCAGGTTTTCCCCCAGAATGCCAAACATTCAGCCGAACTCAAATCTAATTCCACCGTTTCCGAGCCTAAAAAGCAAGGGGTTAAATCCCCTAATAATTGGACGCTACGAGATTTGTTGCGGCGAGTAACTTATTTTGAACAGTGTACAGATGTAGAACTGCGGCAGTTAATTGAATACGGCTACCGACAACTTTTTCCAACAGGACAGATTGTCTGCAATGAAAATGACCCTGGCGATTCTTTTTATATTATTCTTTCTGGTTCTGTAGAAGTTCTTTCTCAAAAAGCCGATCAGTATATTGCAACGCTTCACGAGGGCGAGTTTTTTGGGGAAATCTCTTTGCTGTTGGGAACTCCGAGAACCGCGACTGTTAAAACTAGCGAAGATGCAATTTTGTTTGTGGTGGAGCGCCACGACTTGCAAAAACTTTTAACAGAACAGCCGAATTTAGCAGATCAGATTGCTCAAAAATTGTCCGAACGCCAGCAAGCTTTGAGAGATTTGGGATTGTTAGATGGCGACTCTCTGGAACAAACTCCTTTTATTAAAATCCGGAAGCGAATTCAAGTTCTTTTTGGAATTTAAAATTCAATAGTCAGTAGTCATTAGTCAGTAGTCATTAGTCATTAGTGGTTTCAGAAACCGGGTTTCTCCCGAGATTTATCGAGCTCAAACACAAAACTCGAAGAAACCCGGTTTCTCGCCCCTCATTAGT
>NZ_JAEQCI010000150.1:0-13775 GCF_020738565.1 Microcoleus sp. PH2017_12_PCY_D_A
TCCTTCTTTTTCTGCGGACTAAAGTCCTCACTACGAACCTTATTTCTGAGATTCTTTTTGCTCAATTACGGAGAATCAACTAATTTATTGAAAGCTGCCTGAGCCGCTGCTTGTTCGGCCGCTTTGATCGATCGACCTTTTCCCTCTGCTACCAACTCTCCCTGAACGTGAACCTCGGCGGTAAAACGATCCTCGCCGCCCTGTACAGTCCCCGTTTCTTTCACGCTATATTTGGGCAAAGTTTTATATTTGCCTTGAGTCAACTCCTGGAGGGCAGCTTTGTAGTTTTGGCGGGCCGGATCGCTGCGAATTTCCGCCGCTAAACGTTGAAAGTGACCGTCTAACCAAGGGCGAATTAATTCTAACGTCTGGGCACTCAAATAAAGGGCGGCCAGCAAGGCTTCCAAAGAATCTGCCAGCCTGGGCACTGCGCCTGTTTTGTCGGCTGCGGCGCTGCTGGAAACGATTAAATAGCGATCGAACCCGTAACTGTCAGCGATTTTAGCAAGGATGCGATCGCTCACCAAGATCGATCGAATAGCAGCAAACTCTCCCACCGTACAGTCAGGATAAATTTCAAACAACAATTCCGAAGCCGCCAGCCGCACCACAGCATCGCCGACAAACTCTAATTGCTCGTAATTTGCCTTAGCAGACGCGCTCGCATGAGTCAAAGCTAAATCGACGAGATGCCATTTTATCGAAGCATCTTTCGACAGTCCCAACTTTTGAATTAATGTTTCAAGTTGCTTTTGGCGACCAGGATAAATCAGATTCATAGCGAATTGTGAATTGGGAATTGGGCATTGGCTATTAGAGATGTATCTGGTGTATTTAACCTTATTCTAAAAATATATAAAAATTCTGCCACTCTCCTACTCGCTTCCTCTTTTAGTCTGGGAAATTGGAGGGGAAAAAGTCGGACATAAGCCGGGTTCTGTTCTCTCAACTGCAAGCAGTTTTCGAGGGCAGTTATCTATCTGGGACGCCTGTTACCAGACGCCTCAAGCGGTACCAAAGAACGGAACCGGTAAAAAACCAACCGTAGTTCCTCCGACCTTGCTCCCAACCGGGGTTTACCGAGCCAGCACCTCTCGATGCTGCTGGTGCGCTCTTACCGCACCTTTGCACCCTTACCCCCTAATACTTTGCGATTTTTGACGATCGACTTTTGATGCAATCTCCAATCTCCAATCTCCAATCTCAAAATGGGGGGCGGTATCTTTCTGTGGCACTATCCTCACGATCGCTCGCACTGGGCGTTACCCAGCAAGTTTGGTTTTTCGGGAGCCCGGACTTTCCTCAGACCAGCTTTCGCCAATCCGCAACCGCCTGCGCCTACTTTTTCCCCAGATTTATTGTACAGGAATCGAGCGATTTTAGATGTTAGATGTTAGATTTTAGATTCTTCGACCGCAGCTAGCGAACAAGTTTTCAATGTACATATGATTCCTGGGCTCAGTCATCTTTTAGAGTAGAAAAATTCTCAAACCAGCCGCGCCGCCAAAAGAAGTAAACTAAAGTAGAGGCGATCGCTAGCATCAGCCCCCAACAAAGCGGATAGCCAAAATACCAGTTCAGTTCCGGCATATTCAAGGGCGACTTCTCTGTATTAAAATTCATCCCGTATACCCCCGCCACAAAAGTTAGAGGAATAAAAATACTCGAAATCACCGTGAGCAGTTTCATGATTTCATTCATTTTATTGCCAACCGAAGACAAGTAAACATCCATTAAACCCGAAGACAACTCTCGATAGGTTTCCACCATATCCATCACCTGTACCGTGTGATCGTAACAGTCGCGCAGATAAATTCGCACCTCAGGACTAATCAAATCGCTACCATCTCGAATTAGCACGTTAATTGCATCCCGCTGCGGCCAAATGGCGCGGCGCAGGGTCAGCAATTCTCGCCGGATTTTATATATTTTTTCAAGAGTTTTTCGCGTTGGGCGCACCACCACTTCATCCTCTAACTCTTCAATCCGCTCTCCGTAAAGTTCTAATACAGGAAAAAATCCATCTATGATTGAATCTAACAGAGTATAAGCAAGATAATCGGCTCCGTGCTTGCGAATAACTCCTTGTCCTTTGCGAATGCGATCGCGCACGGGGCCAAAACAATCATAGTCCGGTTCTTCCTGAACAGTTAGCAGATAATGCTTTCCCAAAATAAAACTTACTTGTTCTTTATGAAAATTCTCTGAATTAGGCTTGATCATCACCATCCAAGCAATGATTAAAAGGTGTTCTTCATAGTCTACAACTTTCGGTCTTTGAGGAACATTAACTACATCTTCCTGAGCCATAACGTGCAAATTAAACACTTCGCCCATTTGTCGCCAAGTTTCCTTGTTTCCCAATCCCAGCATATCAACCCAAGAAACAGATTCTGTATCTAAATAGGCAGCAGCTTCTTGAGGATTTACCAAGTTTTTGGGACGAGTAGCTCCTGTCTCGCAATAGTCAATTAATACAATGTCTGGAGGCGGCGCATCGGGTTCTAAGTCGAGAGTTCCTGGCAGGGCACCCGGAGCGTCATAAAAATAGTCAACGTAGGAATCATCATCATCTTTAATTGGTTTGGTAACGGCACTAGAAGTATGTATGCTTTTGTTGTATACCATGTCTATACTCCTTACTTTTAGTATCTTTAATTAGGTTATCACTTTTTTGGTGAAAACCCAAATTAAGCATGGTATGAATAAGCTTAACTATTACTTGCCCACCCGATCTCAGAAACCCGGTTTCTTTGAAAATTATCGTCGTCCAATAAATATCTTATAAGAAACCGGGTTTCTTGACCTGGGCTCTATTAAATCACCAATTACCAAGGACCAATTCCCAAGGACCAATTCCCAAATCTAAAATCTAAAATAGTGTTACTTTTGCTTAATTGGAATCTCGATCGCAAATTCAGTTCCGCCACCGGGCGCGGAAATACATTCCAGCTTGCCCCTGTGTCTTTCCACCACAATTTGATAGGAGATAGACAGCCCCAAACCAGTACCTTTACCCACGGGTTTAGTAGTAAAAAATGGGTCGAATATCCGAGATTTAACAGACTCTTCCATTCCTGAGCCGTTATCGGAAATTGCGATCGCCACCCGATTGTTCTCCAAAACCGCCGTGCGAATCCGAATCGCAGGCAATGCGTCGCCACCCAAAGGTAAACTCGGAAAATTTTGCCGTTCCCCATCCGTTGCACTCGCCAATTCCAATTTTCTATTTCTGACATCAGCTAAAGCATCAATAGCATTATTTAAAATATTCATAAACACTTGATTTAACTGTCCGACGTAGCACTGTACGGGGGGTAGTATACCATATTCTTTAACTATTTCAATCGGGCGATTTCGGCCATTTTCTTTGAATTTGTGTTGCAAAATTAACAGAGCGCTGTCAATTCCTTCGTGAATATCAACACGTTTAATATCTGATTCTTCCAGACGCGAAAAATTACGCAAAGACAGAACAATTTCGCGAATCCTATCTGCTCCAATTTGAATTGACTTCAGCAGGTGCGGGAAATCCTCTTTCATGAATTCCAATTCTATTTGCTCGGCAAACTCCGAAAGCCCCGCAACAGGTTCCGGGTAATATTGTTGATACAAATTGCACAGTTGCAGCAAGTTTTTTGCATACTCGCTAGCATAAGTAATATTGCCGTAAATAAAACTGACAGGATTATTGATTTCGTGAGCAATGCCTGCTACCAACTGCCCCAAACTAGACATTTTTTCAGCTTGAATTAGTTGAGCTTGAGTCCTGCCTAATTGTTTCAATGTTTGCTCTAACTCGCGATTTTTATGTTTTAATTCTGATTCTGCTTGTTTGCGCTTGGTAATATTGCGGGCGATGGCGATCGCCTGATTCGAGTTAAAAGGCAGCAATCTCGCTTCATAGGTTTCTTCTCCTGACGGCATGGTTAGGGAATACTCTAGATTAACTGGATTTCTGTTTTCGGCAACTTCCAGAAGAGCTTGCTCGAACTGGTTAGCGGCAGTTGGCGGCAATATATCGCTCATTCGTTTGCCAATAAAATAGTCGGAGCTCACGTACAAATCCGCTGAATTTCCTGACAAGTAATCCAAAATAATGCCGTCAGCATTGAGGCGGAAATACAAATCGGGCAACGCCTGAAAAACAGATTCCAACTCAGAAGTTTTTTGGCGCAATGCTTCTTGGGCGCAGTAGCGATCGCTAATATCCAAAATTACCCCATCCAAACAGGAAACGCTCCCATCGGCGTCGAACACTGGAGAACCTTTATCCCACACCCATTTAACCGTGCTGTCTGCTGCTAGCAAGCGGTATTCTAAATTATAAGACTGTTTATTTTCTATTCCTTGCCGAATAGTTGCTTCTACTTTTGCCAAATCTTCTGGGTAAATAATGCTAGCAAAAGTTCTGCCTTTGCTGTCCAAACGCGAAATAAAATCCCCAGCCTGGTAGCCCGCTATTAAGTAAATTGCCTCGCTAATAAAACTTGTTGAAAAATCGCACTGCCAGCGATAAACCACCCCGGGAATATTAGCAACCAAAGACCTAAATCTGGCTTCACTCCTACGCAAAGCTGCTTCCGATTCATGGCGTTTTGTAATATCGTTAGTAAAACCTAGCACTGCAAATATATTACCTTCAGCATCGCGCAGAGGGACTTTTTTGGTATCTAAAATATGTATTGAACCATCAGCAACTGTTGCGGCATCGCAGGGATTGTGGATGATTTCGCCTGCCAGTACAGCAGAATCATCTGTGCGAAATCCTCGGATATTTTGTGCGGAATTTCCAAATACTAGCTCTTCTGAAAATCCTAATTCTAAATCTGATTTGCCAATTATTTCTTCGACTGTTTTACCGATCGCTTCGGCTAAACTGTTGTTGGCCAAAATGTAGCGAAATTGTTTATTCTTGGCAAAAATCCAGTCACTGGTTTTGTCGATTACCGTCCGCAGAAGTTGTTCCGAACGTTCGGTTTGTGCCAATGCTACTTGCAGTTCTACTTCCAGGCACTTGCGATCTGTAATATTTTCAAATGCCACGCCTACGGAGTTGTTAGGTAACGGAAAAGCTTTAATAGAAAAAGCACGAGTTATTTTCCCCGATTCGTCGCTGTCAATATCTTCAACTTCTACAGCTTTTTGGTTGCGAATTACTTCAGCAAATGCTTGGGGAATGTTTTTCGATCGCAAATGCGGAAAAATCTCGTCGATTGTCATGCCCAAAACGTCGGCCATTTCTAGCCCGGTAAACCGCGTAGCAGCGGGATTCGAGGCGATCGCCCTCAAGGTGCTATCATCTTCTATATTTTCCAAGTGATAGACGTACAAACCAATTTGCATATTCTCAACAATTTGGTCGTAGAGGCGCACGCTTTCGTCTACCTGCCTGCGTTCGGTGATATCTTCTGTAATCCCCAAAACGTACTGAGGCTCGCCCTGAGCGTCGAGAATTGGCACTTTGCGGGTGTGCAGTATTCTCATACCTTTGTGGCGAGTTTGGATCGGCTCTTCGGCTATTTCTTTAACCAGAGATTGGTTGTGATGGCTGGTCAATATTTCCCTGTCTTGAGCGGTAAAAACGTCAGCTTGCTCTTTCGGGTAAATATCGTAGTCATTTTTGCCGATCGCCTCTTGAGATGTCACACCTGCGATCGTTTCCCCCGCCTTATTCCACAGCACGAATTTTAGCGAAGAAGCATCTTTAGCAAAAACTCCCAGCGGCAGGTTTTCTACTACAGAATTTAGGAACCCTCTAGCTGATTTTAATTCAGCTTCTGCGCGCTTGCGTTCGATGCCTAAAGCGATGACATCAGCAACGGATCCTAAAGTTTCTTCAAAGGGTACTGTCAGCGACTGGTGGCTGACAATTACCATGACTCCCACTAGCCTTTCTTCGACAATTAAAGGATAGCCGGCGAAGGTAAGAATTTGCTTGGGGATTTGCCAATTTCTCGCATTTTGACTGCTGTCGATAATTGCTAATTGCGAACTGTGTGCTGCCGTGGCTTCCCCGCATTCTTGCTCCTCTAGCCCCAAATGATTCAGTTCAAATCCGCAGTCAAATTGTGGTTTTTGCTGTAGGGCGATCGAGTTAACCTTATTTTGAATAAATCTAGCCACATCGTCTGTGCGGCTGTAGATTCCAGAGGTTGCTTGCAACTCGCAAACATTGTATTGAGAGTTAAAAGTCCAAATTTCAGCAGAGGCGACATCGAGATTTCGTACCATTGCCTCGCAACAGGGAAGCAGGATATCTTGAGGGTGTTTGGTAAGGGCAATACCGACATCTGCCACCATTGCTGTGAGGCGAGAAGCTTGGGCTTTTTCTGCTTCCAGCCGTTTGCGATCCGTGATATCTTCCACCAAAGAAAGCACGGTAAAAGTGTCGTTACTCCGAATAATCGAGTTGAACCAGCGACACCAAATAACTTGTCCGCTTTTAGTTTTATTTTGATTGATTGAAGTATTGCCGTTACCGGAGGCTAGTTCGAGTTCGATCGCACTTACAGCCTCTCGATCTTCCTCGCAAACCAAATCCAAATCACCGAACTGCTTGCCCAGCATATCATCGGAAGTCCAGCCAAAGATTTCTTCAGCGCGTTTCGACCACTGAACGATCCGAAATTCCTCATCCCAGCCTACCATGGCCAGGGGACTGTTAGCCGCATTCAACCACAATAAATGGTTCGATCGGCGCAACTGTTGAGTTTTCTGCTGCTGCCAGCGGTAGTGCCTGGTGATATCTCTGCCAACGCCCAAAACCCGCATCTGGTTGGTAGAGGCATCCACCACTGGCGTGTAAGCAGTTTCGTAGATTTTAATCCCGCCATCTGCCGCCGTCACCTCATGAATTGCTAGCTTTTTTTCCCCTGTGATAAATACTTGTTGCAGACAGGAATCAATCTGCGAAATTATATTTTTGAGAGCGGGTTTATGGGGATATAACTTCAATAATTCCTGATGAGTTTTATTGAGTATTTCAGGTGGCTCCAATCCCATCCAGCTAGCAGCAACGGGATTGATGTATAGGTACTTTTGCTGTCGATCGCACTCTAGGAAAGCATCAACAGAGTCAGAGAAAAAAGACTGTAACGAGTTGATAACTTCCTGCATGGGTATTTTTTGATCACTTGCAAGTTAAGCTTTAAATTTTTCCTAAAGTTAGTTTAACTCACTCAAATATTTTTGCGTACTTTACTGCTGTGGTTCCCGGTGCAATTTTCGGCCCGTTCCCTATAATACAAAAAATTTCATGAAATAGTATTTTTCGGAATATAACTTAATTAGAGCAGATGCTCTTTTTTTTAACAAGACGCATCGGATACAAAAGGGAGAGGGGGAGAGGGGGAGAATCCTAGTTTGTAGGGTGCGCCTCGGCGCAGCAGTTGAGTTTGTAGGGTGCGCATTGCGCAGCAGTTGAGTTTGTAACGCATTGCGCACCAGTTGAGTTTCTAACGCATTGCGCGGTTTACCAAGTTTCAGCTTTTTGAGTTTGTAGGGTGCGCCTCGGCGCACCGATTTACCAAGTTGGCGAAGGTGCGCACTGCGCACCCTACAAAGTTGGGACTACATCATGCCCATGCCGCCCATGCCGCCCATGCCGCCCATGCCGCCCATGCCGCCCATGCCGCCCATGCCGCCCATGCCGCCCATGCCGCCCATGCCGCCCATGTCGCCCATGTCGCCGGCGGCTTTTTTCTTCTCGGGTTTTTCGACAATTACAGCTTCAGTGGTCAAAACCATGCCAGCAATGGAACCGGCATTTTGTAAAGCCGATCGCACTACCTTAGCCGGATCGATAATTCCAGCGGCAATCATATCTTCGTAAACGTCGGTGAGAGCGTTGTAGCCAATGTTCAGCTCGCTAGCCCGCACTCGCTCGATCGCGATCGAACCTTCAACACCGGCATTATCAGCGATTTGACGCAAAGGTGCTTCCAAAGCTTTTGCAACCAAGTCAGCGCCAATTTGCTCTTCAGCGTCTAAAGTGCTTCTGATGGCATCAATTTTGGCAATCAGGTGAATCAGCGTCGTGCCGCCTCCAGCGACGATACCTTCTTCCACAGCAGCTTTAGTAGCGTTGAGGGCGTCTTCAATGCGGAGTTTGCGATCTTTGAGTTCGGTTTCGGTAGCTGCGCCTACTTTAATTACAGCAATACCGCCAGCAAGTTTGGCAATGCGCTCGGTCAATTTTTCCTTATCGTAGTCAGAATCCGTCGCTGCTAGCTGCTTGCGGATTTGCTCGATCCGTGATAAAACGTCTGCTTTGTGTTCGTCGCCAGCGACAATGATGGTGTTTTCTTTGTCAATCGTAATTTTGCGGGCGGTACCGAGCATTTCTAGTGTTGCGGTATCAATGCTGAGTCCGACTTCTTCAGAAATCAGTTGACCGCCGGTCAGAACGGCGATATCTTGTAGCATAGCTTTGCGTCGCTCGCCAAAACCTGGAGATTTGGTAGCTGCGATGTTCAACACGCCGCGTGCTTTGTTGATCACCAAAGTTGCCAAAGCTTCACCTTCAATATCTTCGGCGATAATAATCAGCGGTGAACCGGCGCGAGCAACTTTTTCCAGAAGCGGAATTAGTTCTTGAATGGAGTTAATTTTTTTGTCGGTAATCAGGATGCGAGCATTTTCGTACTCAACTTCCATGCGATCGTTGTTGGTGACGAAATACGGGGAAAGATATCCGCGATCGTACTGCATCCCTTCGACAACTTCCAATTCTGTCAGCAGAGATTTCGACTCTTCAACAGTAATGACGCCATCTTTGGTGACTTTTTCCATTGCTTGAGCAATCATAGCGCCGACTTCTTCGTCATTACCGGCGGAGACTGTAGCGACCTGAGCAATGGCAGATCCTTCGACAGGTTTCGCTAATTTAGCGATTTCTAGGACTAAGTGGGCGATCGTTTTTTCAATCCCGCGGCGCAGTGCGACTGGATTTGCGCCTGCTGCGACATTCTTCAAACCTTCGCGAATGAGGGATTGAGCAATCACCGTAGCGGTGGTGGTGCCGTCGCCTGCGATATCTTTAGTTTTGGAGGCGACTTCTTGAATTAAGCGAGCGCCAGCATTTTCGAGAGGATCTTCGAGTTCAATTTCCCTAGCAACGGTGATACCGTCGTTAACGATTTGGGGAGTGCCGAATTTCTTTTCGAGTAGGACATTCCGGCCTTTGGGGCCCAAGGTAATGCGGACTGCATCGGCGAGTTGATTGACGCCGCGTTCCAGTGCCCGCCGGGATTTGTCGCTAAATGCAACTATTTTGGTCATGTTTGTCTCCTTGCGCTTACATTAGCAAATTTAGCACTCTCTGACTCTGAGTGCTAAGCCGATCGACTTTAGATTGTAGCGTGCCCCAGCTTGGTGGGGGGTGATGGAGGTGGATTTGGGGGTTTTGGGCAGATATAATGGGATTTGTGCCATGGCGGGCGATCGAGTTTTGCTTCAAATCCAAACCCAATTTTGATGCCGCGTCATCCCAAAGCAGAATTTTTTTGCATAAAAATTCTTAACTTCCGCCTTCTGTCATCCACCTTCGGATAGATATTGTGTTCTTTGTGTTTTGCCTTCAACCTTCCACAGCAACCACGCCCGACAATTAGGAGATTCTTAATTACTAAAACCCTCGTCGAAGAATCCTTCTTCCTTCAAAATCCATCCGTTACATCCGTTACATAATCCGCTGCCGAACCTTCTTCCTTAACATAATGGCTCGTTATTCTCGACTGCAAAAACTCATTTCTTATATGCGCCCGCACTGGAAACCAACATTTTGGGGCGTTTTTTCCTTATTAATTGTCAATGCTGTAGGCGTTTACATTCCCCTACTGATTCGGAATGCAGTTGACACACTCCAAGTGGCGACTAAATTTGACCAAGTTTTCAACTACGTGATACTGATTCTGCTACTCGCCTCAATCATGTGGGGAATTCGGATGGCGTCGCGGATTCTGCTGTTTGGCGTGGGGCGTCAAGTCGAATTTGACCTCAAGCAGCAAATATTTAATCATTTATTAACATTAGAACCGTCTTATTTTGCCGTTAATACAGTAGGAGATTTAATTAACCGGGCTACCTCCGACTTGGACAATATTCGCCGCTTGGTGGGTTTTGCAGTGCTGAGTTTGGCGAATACAGCCTTTGCTTATGCTTTGACTTTGCCGGTGATGCTGGGGATTGATGTACGGCTGACGCTGTTGGCGATCGCAGTTTATCCATTAATGCTAGTTTTGGTACAATTATTTAGCGACAAACTTCGCATCCAGCAACTAGCAGTCCAAGAAGAACTATCGGCGATGAGCGATTTAATTCAAGAGGATATGAGCGGGATGTCCGTAATTAAAATCTACGCTCAAGAAGAAAACGAACGCCGAGCTTTTCGCGATTGTAACGCCAAGTTGCTATCAGCCAATTTGACATTAGCTCAAACTCGAAACTTTATTTTTCCACTGCTGGGGGGTTTGGCAAGCATCAGTTTGTTGGTGCTGCTTTCTGCGGGTGGCGGAGCAATTGCTAATGGCATAATTAGCGTCGGAGATTTTGTGGCGCTGCTGATTTATGTCGAGCGTTTGGTATTTCCCACGGCGCTGTTGGGTTTCACAATTACTGCTTACCAGCGCGGAGAAGTCAGTGTCGATCGCATCGAATCAATTTTGACTGTGGAAGCGCAAATTAAGGATGCACCCGGTGCCGTTGAATTGCCAACTCCCGTCAAAGGCGAAATAGTCGCCCGCAACTTGAATTATACCTATCCCAGTGCTAAGACACCCGCACTCAAGGATGTTAGTTTTACCATAAAACCGGGCGAAACCGTCGCAATTGTCGGGGCGATCGGCTCGGGAAAATCAACTTTAGCTAATGCCCTGCCGCGCTTGCTGGATATAGCTCCGGGCGAATTGTTTGTAGACGGTCAGGATATTACGGAGGTGAAGTTGAGGGAGTTGCGCGGGGCGATCGCCTACGTGCCCCAAGAAAGCTTTTTGTTCGGCACTAGCATCAAGAATAACATCCGCTACGGCAATCCCTTGGCAGAACAACCCGAGATTGAAGCAGCAGCCAAACAAGCACAAATTCACCCCGAAATTCTCAACTTTCCGCAGCAGTACAAAACAGTTGTCGGCGAGCGCGGCATTACCTTATCCGGCGGACAAAGGCAGCGAACAGCACTAGCTAGGGCTTTGTTAGTTGACGCTCCCGTGCTAATTTTGGACGATGCTCTTTCCAGCGTTGACAATCAAACTGCGACCGATATTTTGCATAATTTGGCAACCGGAACCGATCGCAAAACCGTAATTTTCATCTCGCATCAGATGTCCGCTGCTGCTAGTGCCGATCGCATTTTCGTCATGGAAAAAGGAGAAATAGTTCAGAGTGGCACTCACGCAGAATTAGTAGGACAAACAGGGCTTTATCAGTATTTGTGGAACCAGCAAAAATTAGAGGAATTGCTGCATTAACAGAGACGATCGTACAGGTTCGTAGTGAGGACTTTAGTCCTTCTTCAGCCAAAGGGAAAAGGACTGAAGTCCGAACGATCAAACCTTAAGAAATACAAGTCAGGTTCGTAGTGACAAGTCAGGTTCGTAGTGAGGACTTTAGTCCTTCTTCAGACAAAGGGAAAAGGACTGAAGTCCGAACGATCAAACTGAAGCGTGCTTGACTTAGTTATTTATCAAAAATTGTCGTGGAAAATCAAAAATCTAATCCTTCAAGCCTCTCAAGCAACAATGATTCACCGGGAAATAGTCCCATCAAAATCATGCCCCTAGGCGACTCAATTACCGATGGATACTTCGTACCAGGAGGATATCGCATCGACTTACAGCCTGCAATGGAGAATCGAGGCTATGCTATTGAGTTTGTCGGTTCCCTAAGCAATGGCCCCGATACCCTACTCTCTCAGCATCACGAGGGACATTCCGGTTGGGTGATCGAACAAATTTGCGATCGGGTTGTGGAGTGGCTGGAAACCTTCCAACCGGATATTATTTTGCTCCTCATCGGCACCAATAATATCGGACAATGGTATCAAGTAGAAACTGCAAGCTATCGCCTCAACCAATTAATCGATCGCATTTTTCAAACTGCACCCAATGTTAAACTCTTTGTCGCTGCAATTCCGCCAATGTCTGAACCCACCTTAAATCAGCGAGTTAAACTATACAATCAAAACAGCGAGGAGTTAGTCAAGGAAAAACAACAAGCAGGGAAGCCCATAGATTTTGTTGATTTATATAATATCCTCAGCCTAGACGATCTCCCCGATGGCGTTCATCCCAACCGAGAAGGATTTCGGAAAATTGCTGGTGCTCTTGAAGCTTGTCTGTCAGCGCACCTAAGTTAACAAATTCCTCGTCTGCGATTCCACGCAGTCTACAATCGTCGTCAAGAAAAATAGTATAATGAATATATCTAGTCCACCCCAATAATCCCCAATCATGCTCGCAGAAGCAAACGCCAAACTCTGGCCTAGTCTAATAACTGTTTCAGCATTAATTCTATACTTCGTTGTTACCATCAACGTTGGCAGAGCCAGATTCAAATACAAAGTTTCTCCCCCGCAGATGACAGGAAACCCGGACTTTGAACGAGTAGTGCGAGTTCAGCAAAATACCTTAGAGCAAATGATTCTATTTTTGCCCTCGCTGTGGCTGTTTTCGCACTTTGTCAGCCCAATTTGGGGCGCCGGTATCGGTGCAGTTTGGATAATTGGACGCATTTTGTTTGCTTGGGGTTACTATCAAGCCGCCGAAAAACGAGCGGCAGGATTTGGCATTAGTACCTTAGCCACTTTAACTTTGCTTGGCGGTTCATTGATTGGCATCATCATGTCCCTGGTAAAAGTTTCACAGCTATAATTTATATTAGTAGGGTGCGCCCCGCGCACCTTTTTAAGTAAATCTACTTATTCGCATAGTTTCAGTAGTAAAAAATATGTCAGAAACCAACAAACCCGTATTTCAAATTAACCAGCAACTTTTTCAACAGCTTACCGAGTGGCAAGAAAAACTCGCACTAGAAGATGAATTAGCCAGCGAGTCAGAAGACGAGAAACCAATAGAGGTAAAAAGTCCTCCCAACAGTCATGAACAGCATTCTCAAGCAAATAATTCCTAGCTTGTGGCTAGCAGCATCTTTTGTATTTCCGGCTGCTGTCTCGGCTCAATCGGTTACACCAAGCCAAATTCAGCAAATCAATAGCGGTTTGTTTCGTTCTAACTCTCAAGATTTCTTCCAGCAAGGAAATCGCCAACTGGAAAGAGAAATCGCAGCTTTGTTGGGAAAAACTGCCACTTCCGAAGGCAAGATTCTGGAGATTGATGAAAGATTGCTCTCTCGGCTTTGTCGCGAAGATTTTCAAATAAACTCGCCGCATTCTGATACAATCAGTGCTGCTGATGTTTCTAGTTTTCAGGCAAAACTGAAAGAGGTTTGCAGGGAAAATTAAAAGCGAAGTGAGGGAAAATTAAAGATTTAGAATTGATGGATAAAGAATCAATGACCAAATTGAGACTAGCAATGCTGGAATCGGAAACTGTGGCGCAATTGGCTGCTATCATTATTGACTACACTCATGAGGAAATGATGCTAGTTTTTCATGAGCTTGAATGGGAACAGCAGGCTAGAATTAAGGATATTTGGAAGAGTGTTTGAGGGATGGCCTGTTTATAACCCACATTCCGCAGATGTGGGTCGGATTTTTTTATCAGTTGTGAAAACTTGGAAGCCAAACGCTTTTGGGCTGAAATTATGCAGTGTTAGCC
>NZ_JAEQCI010000151.1:0-11575 GCF_020738565.1 Microcoleus sp. PH2017_12_PCY_D_A
CCCAATAATTTAGGTATTGATATCGTAGAAATTACGGCCTTGCAATACTTTATACTATATCCTCCTGAACAAGTAGTAGTGATTGAATCGTAAAAAAAAAGATTGATTACAAAGGATGTAACTACTGCCGATATTTTCGACCAGAGGGAACCTATCCAGCCTTTGATCCTGGCTTAATTCCCATAGAAATTGTTTCCGGTCAAATCAAACATATTAAGCCTTTACCAAATCAGAGAAACACAATTGTTTATGTGCCTACAGAAAAATCCATAATCTACAGGTATAAAACAGGAAATTATGAATCCTGACCTGAAAGTTTTACGAAATTAACCTACTTGCGACATTACAATTTTTTAAATGGAAGGTAGATATGTTTTCAGTAAGGTTTAGCATTCATCAAGCTGTACAATTATCATTTCGGATCGTTCCATCGGGCATGATAGTCTTACATAAGATAGCTTCTTCAAACCCTTTTCCCATGAGCCTAACCTTCTTTGCCATCAGACTAGGTTCTGGCTGAACCCCCATCAGATTAGCGTGACTGAGATTTGAACCATCAAACGATGTTTCATC
The DNA here is from genome assembly GCF_020738565.1 of Microcoleus sp. PH2017_12_PCY_D_A. NCBI lineage: Bacteria > Bacillati > Cyanobacteriota > Cyanophyceae > Oscillatoriales > Microcoleaceae > Microcoleus > Microcoleus sp. PH2017_12_PCY_D_A. The sequence continues at coordinate 574 of NZ_JAEQCI010000151.1, forward strand.
CATAATTGCACCACTAAAGTTAGCTCCAGTAAGATCGGAATTTTCAAACCCAGTTTGATGCAACTTGGTATTACTTAGATTCGTGCCAATTAGAGTCGCTTTTTCAAAGTAGGCTTCAGTGATATCTGAATTACTGAGGTCGGCTCCGTTGAGGTTAGTGTTTTCACAGTGGATCCCACATAAACAACCATTTTTCAAATTAGCTCCACTGAGGTTGGCATCAGTTAAGTCAGCGGAGTCCAAATTTGCGTTTTGTAAGCAGGCACTACTTAGATTAGCTCCAGTCAAGTCAGCCCCTCGAAAGAAAGCTTCTCTCAAGTTTGCGCCACTGAAGTTAGCATTAATCAACTGAGCACCCTCCAAGTTAGCCTCGCTCAAGTTAGCATTGCTCAAGTTAGCGTCGCTCAAGTCAATACAATCCATGTTAGCACCGCTTAAGTTAGCACCACTCAAGTCAGCACCACTCAAATGAGTACTCGTCAAGTTAGCATTAATCAAAATAGCATTGGCGAGATTGATATCAATGAGCTTTGCCTTGTTCAAATCGACACCGCTCAAGTCAACCCCAGCAAAGTCTCTTTCTCCACTGGTATACCGTTCGAGCAATTCTTCAGCGTTCATAAATTATCTAGTCAATTATTTTAACTTTTGAATTATAGTATAATTATCCTATGTTTTGCTAGTCCAATACGATCGCACTCCACCTCCTAGTCGCGCTGGTGCGGTTAATTATCAAGGGGATATTGAACGCGGATTTGTATTAATTTATCTGACGCCTATTGAAACAGAAATCAGATGAATATCTGTTTTCAGCAATGTTTAGCATTCATCAAGCTGTACAATTATCATTTCGGATGGTTCCATCTGGCATGACAGTATTGCACAAGGTAGCGTCTTCCCATTTTCCGCAAAGATTGATTGTATTTGAGTCGTCATATTCAGGATCGGGTCTAGCTCCCATCAGATTAGCGTGGCACAGATTTGAACCATCAAATGATGTTTCATCCATAATTGCACCACTAAAGTTAGCTCCAGTAAGATCGGAATTCCAAAACCCTGTTTGATGTAGTTTGGTATTACTTAGATTCGCGCCAATTAGAGTTGCTTTATGAAAACCAGCTTCACCGAGGTCTGCATCGCTGAGGTCGGCTCCAGTGAGGTTTGTATTTTGGCAGTTGAGTCTAGATAAAAAACCATTTTTCAAATTAGCTCCACGCTCGGTTGGCATCAGTCACGTCAGCAGAGTCCAAAGTTGCGTTTTCTCTCGCAGGCATTACTTAGATTGGCTCCACTCAAGTCAGCCCCTTCCAACCAAGCTTCTCTCAAGTTAGCACCACTAAAATTAGCATTAATCAACTGTGCACCATCCAAGTGAGCCTCGCTCAAGTTAGCATTAGACCTCTGGCAAAAGTGCGAACGCTCTAGTAAAATAAAAGAAAAAATTAGCTGAATAATATGAATTACGAACAATTACAAAAGTCTACCCCCAAGGACTTCAAACGCTACTGTGGAGTACATCAAGAAACATTCAAGGAAATGGTAAAAATAGTCAAAGCGGAAAAAATATTTCAAAAAAAATCTGGAAGACCAAGCAAATTGTGCTCAGAAGACCAAATCTTAATGACATTATCCTATTTGCGTGAATATCCTACTTTTTTTCATTTAGGAATTAAATGGGGTATCAGTGAATCAAATGCTGATCGAATTGTAATTAGAACTGAGAAAGCTTTAATAAGGTCAGGTTTATTTAATTTACCTGGCAAAAAGATTCTTTATCAAAGTAACAATGAGATAAAAACTGTAGTATTGGATGTGTCAGAGCATGAAATAGAACGTCCCCAAAAAAAGCAAAAGAAATATTATAGCGGCAAGCAAAAATATCATACAATAAAATCGCAAGTTCTAGCCAACCCAAAAAGTGCTGAAATAATATGTACAGCTTTTGGTGACGGGAAGACGCATGATTTTAGTTTGTTTAAAAAAAGCAAGATCGGGATAAATCAAAACCTTGAATTGCTAGGTGATAAAGGTTATCAAGGAATCACAAAGATTCATACTAATAGTAGAACACCGTTCAAAAAAAACAAAAACAAAAAACTGAGTCAAGCCGAAAAACAATTCAATCGACAACTGGCAAAATCCAGAATTATCATGGAAAATATACATCGAAGTTTAAAGATATTTAGAATACTTTCATCTAGATATCGGAATCGAAGAAGACGCTTTGGATTAAGATTTAATTTAATAGCTGGTATTTATAATTATGAACTTTCTTTAAAGACAAATTAGCAATCGCCTGAGACTTTCGCAAGAGGTCTATTGAATCCTCCACCGAAACTCGGTACTACGTCACATCATTAACCGAAACAGCCGCTTCCCTTGCTCAAAGAATTCGAGGCTATTGGGGAGTCGAAAACAAGGTTCATTATGTCCGTGATGTCACCCGGCGTAGAAGATGCTTGTCGCATTCGCACTGTTGGACTCGTTCAATGTTGGACAATCGATCGCAATTTTTCCCTAAATTTGTATCGCGATCGTGGCTTTCAAAACATGGCTCAAGCTCAAGGTCTGGCTGGCTTGAGTTTTAACATACTTAAAGACATCTGTAGAATCAAATAGCCCTGGTGTGGTGTACATCGCTTGACATACACCTTGACCTGTCTGGCACTGCAAACCCTATAAACTAGGGTTATTTTATAAGACTTAAAGGGCTTGAATTTGCAATTGCCAATTACCAATCACCTAATTCCAACGCTTCTTGCGTTGTCGCTGGTTCGCCACCGCCTCCACCAGTCCCAATCCGAGAAAATTACTCAGCAGCGACGCATTCCCGTAACTGAGGAAAGGTAGCGGAATCCCCGTAACTGGTGCCAAGCCGATGTTCATCCCAATATTTACGAATACTTGAAAAATTAACATTGACAGTACGCCGATCGCCAGCAAGGAACCAAAATTGTCGTTTGCGGTTTGTGCGATCGTCACCAAGCGGAAACAAATGATCCAAAATACCACCAGCACGCAAATACAGCCAATAAATCCCAATTCTTCGCCGATCGCCGAAAAGATAAAGTCCGTATGCTGTTCGGGAATAAAGTTAAGCTGAGTTTGGGTTCCGTGAAACAAACCCCTGCCTTTGAGTTCCCCGGCCCCGATCGCAATCCGAGATTGAATCAAGTGATATCCGCTGCCTAAAGGGTCTTTCTCGGGGTTCAAAAACCCTGTCAGGCGCATTTTTTGATAATCCTTCAGCACGCCCCAAAATACGTGTCCGACGTGTCCAGAAACCACATTCACCAGCACAGCACCGAAAGTCCCCAACCACGGCCAAGGTAGGCTTCGCCAAGCAATAATACCCGCAACGACTACCCAGGCTATCCAAATCGGTGTGGACAGGTTATTGAGGAGAACTGAGAATAGAGGAGAGAACAGCAATATCAGCCAGCCGGGATTGACATTTCCCCAGTAAAACATCCCCATTGTGATCGCGCCAAACACCAGCGAAGTACCTAAATTTGGTTCAGCAAAAATCAATCCCCAGGGTACGGCCATAATCGCCAGCATCCTCAACATATCGCGGACAGTAGGGACTGTCTTCTCGTGCAAGAGAGCTGCTAAGGTGATAATCATCCCTATTTTGGCAAATTCTGAGGGTTGCAGGTAGAAGCCGCCGATATTGATCCACCGCTGGGCACCGAGCCCTGTAGTACCAATAAACCGCACTGCGATCAGCGACAAATTAATTAATACGTAAATCGGCCATTTCCACTCAATCAGTATTTGGTAGCGACAGCGGGAAATGATGATGGCGAGAAACAAACCGACGGCGCCAGTTACCCAGTGCCGCCACCAGTCGATCGAGCCCTGGTTGATTTCGACGCTGCGGATCATGACTCCCCCGAAGATGGTGAGGCCAATGCAGGCTGCAAACAGCCAAGGATCTGCTTCTTCCCATGGTTTGAAGATTGATGTCCAGCGGTTTCTGACTTGTACTCTTTGGAACATGAGGATTTTAGATTTTAGATTTTAGATTTTAGATTATCGAGCCGATTTTCGGAAGTTGTGGATATATTTTGGATTCTGAGCCTGCACCGTACTGTGGGAGTGTTGGTGTCAGTATGTCACTTTATTCTGCCACTTGTACGGAGGTTCCGGGCAGTCTGGTAGGGGATCGCAGTGCCCGCAGGTATCATCAAAAAAATGGGTAGAAACCCCGTCCTTTTAGGACGGCTTTATATTACAATATAATTGGTCAACGACCCACCCGAGACGATGGATCAAACAGCCACTTGCGAGCGAAGTTCAGCCAGGTGCTGGCGACCGACCGCAAAATCGGTAGACCGGGATGCATAGGATGGGGCAATGGTAAACATCCCTAGAATCAAAACAGGAGAAGAATTCCGTTTGGTATTCGACACATAAAAACCGCTTTCTCTTGCGGGGTTAGTCTGTGGAGCGAACATAAGACCAAAATCTCTTTTAGGATGGAGGCAGTTGCCAAGAAGCAGAAATTCAAATCGTGAGGTTTGGGAATCCCCGTCCGCGACGGTCGGGGTGGATGTCAACAGCTTAGGATCGTGAAGTGAATAATTTACACATATTTGTGGGATGGGCGGGAGAGCCCGTGCTTTCTGGACGGGCTCTCCCGCCCATCCCACAAGAACCATATAAAATTGTAAGTTATTTAATTCTCATTCCTTAGGTACTCGCACGATCGACAAATCTGATAGTCCTGGACGCACGGGTAGTCAGAAACCGAGTTTTTTTACCAAAATCCTTGGTTATAGTCACAAATTAGATAAAAAACCCGGTTTCTCTGGCTCTCATGCGTCCAAAACTCGACTAATCATCCTCACGCCGGTTCATAAAGGTACTCAAAACCGTTACCGTCGGGGTCTCTGCCGTAAAAAGAGGCTGTACCGTCGCGGTGTTCGTGAATCTGGGTGACGGAAACACCTTCTGTTTTGAGTTGTTGGTAGGCGGATTCCATTTCGGTGCGATCGTCAAATACAAACCCAAAATGCGGCCCTGCTTGGTCGTAAGTCGGACTCAACAGCGCCAGTCCGTCATCTCCTGCTTTCAAATAAGCCCAGTCTGCATCTTTCCAGACTAACTCCATGCCCAAATTGAGGTAGAACTGAGCAGATTTCTCTATGTCTTGCACGCAGACGGCTACGTGTCCCAATCGTTTTAGTTTCATCTTTACAAAATTTATTGTTGTGGTTTACTTTATTGTATCTTTTTTCCTTTGTTTCTCGGTTAATTAGGGATTTTTTCGGGATTTTTGGTGGCAGAAAACTGTACTTTTTCTACTTGTTTGCTGGCGTCCATTTCGCTGAACAGTTGAATGGCGCGGTCAAAATTTTCTTGGGCTGGCTCGATGTTACCAAGTGTTTGTTCTGTCAGAGCTAGTTGATAATAAGCTTCGGCTCGGTCTAATTTAGCGCTGGGTAGATCGAGTATTTGTATTGCTTCTGCGTGCTGCAAAAGTGCTTGGTCAAATTCTCCCCGTTCTCGGTACAGGGCGGCTATACCGCTGAGTCCTTTGGCTTTGACGGTGCTGTACTGGTTTTCGTCGGCCTGGGCGATCGCCTGGCGGTACAAGCTCAAAGCTTTTTCTGGATCTCCGAGGTTTTTATAGGTGCTGGCTAGAAACACTAACTTGTATCCCGTACCCACCAACTGACTCTCTTCGCGATCGGCATACAGTTTGTCGGCGAGTTCCTTGGCAGCTTTTTTGACTCCCACACAGGAGTTGAGAAAAGCTAAGCCGACCTCGATCGAATAACTGTTAATCCCGATAATCCCGATTTCATCCCGCGAATTTTTCATCTTGACAAATATCTCTAGAGCTGATTCTAATTCCAGCATTTCTATTTGGCAAAACCCTATATTGATCGCTGCGTTAAGTTTCCAAAATTCTAGATTGGCTTGTTTGCCGTTTTCCGGCTCGCTACTTTTTGCTATAGTTTGCAGACATTTAGTTGCTTTTATTTCGGATATTTGGTGACATTCTATGGCTTGATTGATGTCGCCCAATATTCGGTAGGAAACGCCTAAAATACTGTAAAGACCGCTCAAATAATAGTCAGAAGTCACATTGTTGACGATGCGAGTAGTTGCTGAAATTATTGGTTGCAAGAAACCTAGTTTGTAGAGCGCCCGTCCGAGTTTGTAATCTTTGGCAAACTGGATGTTGATTTTTTTGAGTATGACGCTAGCGGCCTGCTCGAAAGAGCTAATTGCTACGTAGTGATAGTACGCTTCAAAAGCTTTCAGGGCATCTTCTACTGTCTCGATAGTTTCTACGCTTTCAGTCCAAAACTCGGCTGCTTTGCGGTTGGCCGTCTCCCAGTCTGCGGGCGAGAGCCGATCGACTGCTTCTTCCCGAATGGCCGGATGCACCCAGTATTCGCCTTTCTGAGACTCGACTAGCGATCGGTGCAACAGCGATTTAATGATTTGTCTGCGCCCCGCTTCGGGCACGTCCCAAAGCAAACACAAAAGTCCGTCACTAGGTACTGTCGGTACGTCTTGATAGCGGTAACAGCCCAAACGGCAGAGGAGTTGATAGGCTTCGGGATCGAGTTCTTGCAGGCGGTTGAATTGACTGGTAACTAAATTTTTTAAGTCGGTTTCCACTAGCGGATCGTCGCTGTTTTCCAGCCAGTAGGCAGCCATGTCTCCATCAAAATCTTCTCGCATTGTCCCCCAAAGAATGCCCATTGCTTTGGCATTTCCGCCGTAAACTTTGTGCATTTCCTGGAGGGCGATCGCATCTATGTTGATGTTGCGATCGCTAAAATATTGCTGCCAAGTTTCCACATCCAATCCCGGAAGCAGGTAGTGTTCGACGGTTACGTCAGAATCGCAAAGTCGATCGCGACTGGTAATCAGCGTTACCGACTGCACCGCCGCATCAGCCAAAACTCGCAAGAGCTCGACGTACAGCCGGTGGGGTTCAATAAACTTACCTTGTCCGTCGAGGGCGGCTTCCAAGTTGTCGATCAATACGCCGACTTTGAGAGTCTGAAGTTGCCGCTTCAGCCGCCCGAGGGTGACGCCAAAGTCTGGCCCTGGTTCTTCTTGGAAGTCTTGCTTGAGCCATTCTTCGATCGCACTTTCCAGGGCTGTGAGGTTTTCTGTCTCTTTTGCCATCAGCAGCTCAATCACGCGATCGAACCCTTGAGATTTGAGGTACTGTCTGGCTAAAGTCGTTTTGCCCATACCCCCGGCAGCTTGGATCACAATCACTTTAGCGCCTTGGGCGACCAGAGTATTGAGATCCTCGATCGCCCCAAACCGGCCCAAAAAGTTCGGATTTTCGATTTCCAAGTCCGAATCTAGCCCCTGAGAAACTCGGGCTGGAACAATTTGTCCCGACTGCGGTTCTAGTTTCGAGTAGCTGCGCCAATATCGATCTACTACCGCTTGCAGGTTGTCTCTTTTAACTTTTTCGCCTTCTCCAAACAAGGCTGAAAGCCGCTTCCACAAATTAGAGGCAGCATCTTTAACAGTCCCTAGTCCATATCCCTCACCTTCTGCAACCTGTTGGTACGTCCTGCCTTGTACCCCGATCCATGCTTCGCGAAAGATCGCGCTGTCAAGGTTGTCGAGAGTTTTCAGGTTTCGAGCCACAAGTAACGAGTTAGTAAAATCCAGTGCTTGATCCGCTTCCATTGAGTCACCAGCTTTAGCGTTACCTATATGAAACAACTCTAACAGACTTTTTCCGACTCGCTTACACGCTCAAACAGCCGACTTATAAGGACTTTTGCCGACTGACACAGCCTGCATTGACCTGCGAGACTGTTGAGTGTGGAGGGGAAGTTGACAGACAAGCTTCCGACATCCGCACAAATCAAGTCGAGCATACATTCAGGAGCAAGCAGCTATGTCTATTAACACTGATGAAAAGGCGATCGTCGATGAAGTAATCCGTCCTCAAGAATGCGGCCGGGTGCGCTTTCAAAGCACTTGGTGGCCTGCAAAATGCGATCGAGACATAACTTTTGTGCCGGGTGACGTGGTTCGCGTTGTCGGAATTGACAACATTACCTTGATTGTCGCAGCCTAACTGGCGATGGAGTAACGACCCTAGCCATCAGTTTTTCGCATCTCAAAGTTCAGCCAAACTTATAATCGGGAGCCAGCAATCATGACTTTTGACAATTCCGAAAAAGCGATCGTCGATGAAGCAATCCGCCCTCAAGAATCCGGCCGCGTGCGCTTCCAAAACAGTTGGTGGCCAGCCAAGTGCGAGCAAGAGATGACTTTTCAACCGGGTGACGTGGTTCGCGTCATCGGAATTGACAACATTACTCTGATTGTGGCAGCCTAACTGCCGATCGACCAAGCTAATCGAGCCCTGCAAGTTTTTACCTCTCAAGAATCCGACAAATCAGCACTCAGGAGTCCTAAAGTTATGAGTCTCAACCATTTGAAAAAAGCGGTGGTAGAAGAAGAAATCCGTCCAGGCCAATCCGGTCGCGTCCGCTTTCAAAGCACTTGGTGGCCTGCGAAGTGCGATCGAGACATAACTTTGAAACCCGGTGAAGTGGTTCGTGTCTTGGCACTTGAGAACGTGACTCTGATAGTTGAAGCGTAGTTGGGCATTAAGAATTTAGCGAGTCTGATTATAAGTTTATCAGCTCTGAGGGTTACGAAAAACTTGATATTGGGAGCAAAAAATATGACTGTCAGCCATTTGGAAAGAGCGATCGTAGAAGAAGAAATTCGACCCGACCAATGCGGTCGCGTCCGATTCCAAAGTAGTTGGTGGCCGGCGAAGTGCGAGCGAGAAATAACTTTGAAACCCGGTGCAGTGGTTCGAGTCCTGAGACTTGACAACATTACTCTAATAGTTGAAGCTTAGTTCGGAAAAACTCTGAGGTGGGGAGTGGTCAGTCGATTTTAGATTTTAGATTTTAGATTTTAGATTTTAGATTTACACTCTCATTAAAGCTGAGAGTTTGAAAGTCAGTCTAAAATTTGGAATCTGCCAGACTAAAGTTGAGGATTTATATTGGTTTGTAGGAGGCAGAATTTAAGTTCCAGCTCGCAATTGTTGGGATGAGAAATCCGATCCTTTAATCAAACTGGAAAAGCGCGAGCTTTTTGCATCCAAAAGTCAAACACAACCTATCTTCAGGAGCAATCCGCCATGTCTACTAACTATGTCGAAGAAGCAAGCTTTATTGAAGAAGAAGGAATCTTAGCCTTCGCTGATGAGGAAAAAGTCGGCGGTGTTAATCAAACAAAAGCAGCCGTCTCCGGTGCGGACAAGTCCAGCACCGATGCAGCAGAAGAGACGGCTGCCGCTGAGGAAAAACCCGCTGTCGGCGATGCAGAAACAGTCCATACTCATGTAGCACCAAAGGTGATAGATCCAGACCAAAAAGCGATCGTTGAAGAAGAAATTCGTCCGGGCGAATCAGGTCGCGTCCGCTTTCAAAGCAGTTGGTGGCCTGCAACATCTGACCAAGAAATTACTTTTAAACCCGGAGAAGCGGTTCGAGTCATCGCCATTGACAATGTGACTCTGATTGTTGAAGGGTAATTGCAAAGCATCTTGCGATTTTAGATTTTAGATTTTAGATTTTAGATTGGAGGATTTGGGGATTGGGAGATTGATGAATTGTTTATTAATTAGTGAATATTTCATAAACTGTTCGTCTTCAAAACAATTCCCACATATTTTTAGGAGCAGCAATCATGTTTTTTGACTATTTTGAAGAAGCAATCGTTGCAGAAGAAATTCGACCGGGCAAATGCGGCCGCGTCCGCTTTCAATGCAGTTGGTGGCCCGCTAAGTGCAATAAAGGCAAAACTTTTAAACCCGGGGAACTGGTTTATGTGGTAGGAATTGACAAGATTACTTTATTGGTGGAGGGTATAGCTTGAAATGCGGGAATTTGCGATCGCGCTGCCGCCTAGGCGGATCTCTCTTCAAATCTCTTCAGGCGCGATCGCTCTTTTCACCTGTATTCTCTTCCATCTTTTAGCGTTGAACCTCAACAACAGGTATGCGCCGGCACTATTGCCGGTGTTTTTTTGCACATTTGACAAGGGCGATCGATCTTATGCAATCAGCCACAAATTGTGGTAATCTGACAGCAATCCACTTTAATGCTCGATCGAGCTTTCATCCAGCTATGCGAATCGGTAAAAATTTACAAAAGTTTCTGCTGTTCACAATAGCATTGTTTTTTGCAGCATCGCTGCTGATTAACGTTACTAAATTCCACAATTATTTTGGCATCAACCGCGCCGATACGGAAGCAAAAGTTGTGGCGCTTACCTACGACGATGGCCCGTATCCTCCCTATACAAATCAGCTTTTAAATATCTTAGACCGCTATGGAGTTAAAGCGACTTTTTTTGAAATCGGCCGCAATATTGAGAAACATCCCGAAATTGTGAAAATGATTGTGGCGAGGGGTGATGAGTTGGCAAACCATTCCTATTCTCACAAAGATATGATGTTTAAACCCCGAGAATATTTGCTGTCTGAGATTGAAAAAACGGATCGACTTTTGCTGAAATTTGGGGTGAAGCAGGACACGATCAGTTTTCGCCCGCCTTGGGGGCGGAGATTTGTAGGTTTGTCTTATTTGGTTTCCCAAATGCACAAAAAATTGATTATGTGGGATGTGGATTCTCAAGATTATGAGAAAACTCACACGGTAGAGGATATCGCAAATCGGGTGATTGATAATGTGCGATCGGGTTCGATTGTGGTGATGCACGACGGCGGGGGCGATCGCTCGAAAACCGTAGCAGCAACTGAGATAATTGTCAAGTCTTTGCAGTCAAAAGGTTATGATTTTAAAACTGTTTCTGAGTTGTTGAAAAATCAATAAAGTTCTGAGGACTTATATTATCCTGTTCTGTAAAATACGCTCTATAGGTTCGTAGTGAGGACTTTAGTCCTTTCTAGTAGGTTCGTAGTGAGGACTTTAGTCCTTTCTAGTAGGTTCGTAGTGAGGACTTTAGTCCTTTCTAG
>NZ_JAEQCI010000152.1:0-11553 GCF_020738565.1 Microcoleus sp. PH2017_12_PCY_D_A
GACTGAAGTCCTCACTACGAACCTCCTAGAGATAGGACTGAAGTCCTCACTACGAACCTCCTAGAGATAGGACTGAAGTCCTCACTACGAACCTCCTAGGGATAGGACTGAAGTCCTCACTACGAACCTATGAATTTTGGTAGTAATGTTATGTTTTTTGGGTGGAATCTGCCGCTGATATTCCTGTTAGCTCCACTAGCGCTTTAGCTAAATATTCATACTGCGGTAAGGTATTATAATATTGAGCGGAAATTCTCACCAACCGCTTGCTAGCATCGGGCCAAGGAATCACTGGTACTTCTATTTTAAAAATCTGCCACAGCGCTTCTTGCAAGGGTGGAATTCCTCCATTTGTAGCTGCATGGGAGTTGGAATCTGCAAGGGGTACAACTGCCATAGAACCTACCATTTCATCGGGACAAGGCAACGGTAAATCTAATTTATCTGCTAATATTTGTCTCCCAGCCAATGCTAAAGCATGATTTTTTGCCATTAATTCCGGCCAGCCACCACTCCACAAAGAACCCATGAAATCAATGGCTACAGGGACGCACAAATAGGGACTTGGATCGACTGTTCCCATCCAGTCAAATTCTAGTTGAAAGCGCGATTTGTCGGCGCGCGGTGAGTTGGCGCCGTGACTGATGGTAGTTGGCCGAATGCTATCTTGTTTGTCGCGCCGCACGTACAGAAAAGCTGCTCCTTTCGGCGCGCACAGCCATTTGTGGCAATTTCCTGTGTAGTAAGCGGCGCCGATTTCTTCTAAATTCAGTGCTACCATTCCCGGCGCGTGAGCTCCGTCTACTAATACATCCACGCCGCGATTAGCTAATTCGCCTACTAACTGTTTGATGGGGAAAATTAAGCCTGTTTGGCTGACAATGTGGTCTAATAATGCTAATTTTGTTTGCGGGGAAATGCACTTAATTATTGAAGCAATAATTTGTTCTGGCGATTCAATGGGAAATGGTATTTCTGCTACTATTACTTTAGCTCCTGTGCGCTCTGCGATAAAATCTAGTGTGTTGCGGCAGGCGTTATATTCCTGATTTGTGGTTAGCAATTCGTCGCCTGGAGCAAAAAAGAGCGATCGCAAAACGGCATTGACTCCAGTGGTAGCATTCGGTACAAACGCTAGCTCTTCCTCACCCGCACCGATAAAGGCGGCTAACTGGTTTCTGGCATTATCTAACAGCGGCTCAAATTCTCGCATTAAAAAGCGCAATGGTTCTCTTTCGAGTTGTTCTCTAAAACTAATTTGTGCTTCCAGTACGGGAATCGGACAGGCTCCAAATGAGCCGTGGTTGAGGAATGTGATTTCGCGATCGAGTAACCAATATTCGTTAATCATTAGTTATTAGTTATTAGTTATTAGTTATTAGTCATTAGTCAACAGTCATTAGTTATTAGTCAACAGTCATTAGTTATTAGTCAACCGTTAACTATTTTACCTTTTAATTGGTGAAACTCTTCTAATGTATTGCAATTCGATAACATTAGTGCTTCTGGTTTGCCTACGGGTAGAGGGATTGCTTGGATTTGATTTAACCACTTTTGAAAGGAACGTCCCCCTTTTTCAATAAAACTTTGCAAACTGGACAGAGATTGTGGGCGGTAGAAGCCGCACAAGGGCTCCCAGCGCGAATTTTGATAGGGGACAACTGCTAAGGTAGATGGGGGAAACTCTGTTAACTTGCTCGCCCAATTATCAATGATTCGGGAATCTAATAAGGGCAAATCGCAAGCTAATAGTAAAATCCAGTCGGCAGAAATGTCCGTCAGTCCTTGAGTCAGTGCGACTAAGGGGCCGGTGCCCGGATTGTACTCTACCAGAAATTGGGATGGTTCGGTTAAGGTCGATCGATAGCGATCGGGCCAAGCAGTCAAAACATACACTTGTGGCGTTAGGGCTGCTGCAACCTCACACGCCCGCTGCAACAGGCTTTTACCCTCAATTTCTAGGAGAGCTTTATCCGTACCCATCCGCGAACTTTGACCGCCTGCGAGCACAATTACTGCAATTTTTTGATGGGGCATGGGGCATGGGGCATGGGGCATGGGGCATTGGGAAGAAGGCATTGGGAAGAAGGCATTGGGAAGAAGGCCTTCCCAGGGCATTGGTCATTAGTTATTAGTCACAAAGAAGATTTTTTTATCGGTGTAGGGTGCGCTGCACTACACCTGATTGGTTATACTCAATTCAAAGCAGTAACGGCTTTGCTAAGTTCCTCAAGTTTTTGCACGACTTGACCGCTGTTTAATAAAGTTTCTGCCTCAATCAAACCCGAGTTCATATCCAAACAAACTCCGCTGCGCCACAGATAAAATCCGCCGTTCCAAATAGCAGATTGCATCAATTCTGAGGGTTTTCCGAGCAATACTTCTTGCATTTGTTTGAGTAACTCAGATGCTGATTCAAAGGCGGGATTTGTGCTGCTAAAACCGTAATCTCCATGGGCTAAAAGTAGTCGCTCGAACTCGGCTCCCGGCTTGGCAATTCCGATAATTGCAGTTCGATCGCGCGGCAAGTCGCAACTTCCTTCCAATCCTTTGACTGTGGTATAATTTTTGATTCCCCGCAACTCGAAGGCTGCTTGAAACATACCCTCTGTAGGCGGGTGCACGTAGCCTGAGATGACGTTAACGTCGCCGGCGCAGGGACACCACATCAATTCCATTGTCGAAAAAGGCGGCCGTTTGCCGATTTCGCGGCGGTAGGGAACTAAACTCGCAGCTTGAGGAAAATGCTTGGGAAGGTAAACAAAACCTAAACCGGTACTGTCAAACACTTGCTGGACTTTTTCTAAACGGAGTTTTCTCCAGTCAACTCCTAAACCGCGCCATATTTCAATCAGGGGAATGCCTTCTTTGGTTGGCATTGTGTCCCCCCCGTGCATGACGGCTGGGACGCCAGCGGCGGCTAATATTAGGGCGGTTATTGGGCTAATTGGAGCGGTGCGCGATCGCCCGTCGTAGGCTACGCCAAACACGGCGACACTAGAAACGGCAAATCCTTTTTCTCGGTTGGGAGGCGCAAGCATTGGCCCCAATTCTTCATAGGCATCCAGCATTCCGGCTAATTCTTCCCCGGTGGGCCGTTTGATGCGATGGGAAATCATGAAAGCTCCGATTTGAGCCGGTGTTGCTTCTCCCAGCAGCATCATTCGCGTGGCTGCTGCTGCTTGCTGGCGAGTTAAGTTTTCTCCTGTGTGTACTCCGCTGCCAATTTTTCGCAGCAATTCTCTAAATGCGTCACTCATAATTATTGAAGTTGGGAATTGGGAATTGGGAATTGGGAATTGGGAAGAAGGCCTTCCCAGGGCATTGGGAAGAAGGCCCGCCCAGGAAATTGGGAATTGGTAATTGGGAATAATTAAGCTGTTTTAAATTTAAAGTTCTGAACTTTAAATTTAAAATTGTAGAATTATACCATTTGTCAATAAAAATGCAATTGTAGGCAATTTCTCAGCCATTATGTTATCAGTCACAGCCCATCTAAAATCTCAAATCTCAAATCTAAAATGGTATTAATTTCCGGATTTTACTACTTTGATGACATCACGTGGTGGCACAAGTTCCCGTACCAGATTCCAGAAATGGGCGATCGGCGGAATTTGCATTCGATCGTGAGTTGTGACTAACACGACTTCGCGAGTCCAAGTCGGATCGATCGCCGATTGTCCGATCGCCGAAACCTTGGAATTTGCGCTTTCTTGAGCGATCGACCGAATTGCTAAAGTGCGATCGCCCGCAGCGTCTAGCAAAGCTGAATGCGGCAGCAAAGCAATCAATTCTCCCTGGCGCACCACACCCCGAAAAGCATCGAGAGTGTTGAGTTCCAAAACAGCATGAAGTTTAGCACCCATGCGTCCGAATTGCTCTTGCACCATGCGCTGCATTCCGTACCCGTCCTTAAACACGACTTGCGGGTAACAAATCAATTCCGGCCAAGGTACTCGATCGTACTGGGCGAGGGGATGACCCGCCGCCATCAATACCTCGATCGGCTCATTGTAGAGCACCTCAACCAACATTTCCGGGGCTTGAGTAAAATAGCGGTTGTTCATCACTATCGCGATGTCCACCAAACCGTCTTTGAGAACTTTCAAAGCTCGATCGCTTCCCAGGGATGTCACGCGCAACTGCACCTCAGGATAGTTGCGGCAAAACCTTTGCAGCACAGGCGGCAAATAAGCAGCGCAAACCGAGTGAATCGCAGCCACGCAAAGTTCCGGCTGCTTTCCCGCCAGCAAGTCTCCCAATTCTTCAGCAGCATTTCGCCAAGTCTGACAGATTTTGCGAGCGTGAGGTAACAGGCGTTCCCCTCCCACAGTCAGCTTCGCGTGGGCGGTGCGGTGAAACAGCGACAAACCCACTTCCGCTTCAAGTCCCTGCACTTGACGGCTAATAGTCGATTGGGTAACGCCGCACTTCCGGGCCGCTTGCTGAAAGCTACCGGTTTGGGCCACTGAAAGAAATGCTTGAAGCTGCTCTAAGCGCATGGATGTTTAATTCGAGATGGTTTGAGAAATTTGACTGGGCGATCGTCAGAGACATTAGAGACATTAACCGATTTAGTAGAACAATTTAGTACA
Organism: Microcoleus sp. PH2017_12_PCY_D_A; assembly: GCF_020738565.1. Lineage (NCBI taxonomy): Bacteria > Bacillati > Cyanobacteriota > Cyanophyceae > Oscillatoriales > Microcoleaceae > Microcoleus > Microcoleus sp. PH2017_12_PCY_D_A. The sequence continues at coordinate 4,596 of NZ_JAEQCI010000152.1, forward strand.
CCTTGATACAGGTACAGATTAGTTTGGATTCCGGTGCCAAAGGCGCGGATGCTTGGCTCTACGAATTAACTTGCTCTGTTAGGATTTATTTAGCCAAATTAGACTTAGAATATCCCATTCTCCTATATTGAATTCATGATATGAATAGGCAATTTTATCAACAAAACAATTTATAGCAGTTCTCAGAAGAAGGTTTTTGATGCGACCTCGCTTACTATACAATCACCATAAGAGGGCTCGCATCCCAACAAGAGGGATCGCATCCCAACAACGTACCTCATCTATCTGAAAAAGTATAATTAAGCAAAATTGGGCCTTAGAGGTTTTTAAGTTGGCAAGAAACAGCTTTAATGAACTGCACAGTCCTAGTGGTTTAATCAATGACTCTAGCTGAGTTTTTTGGAAATATAAAAAATTTAAATGTAGCATTTTAGAGCGGACATTTTTTACTATTATAGTACCTGAGTCTCCCTATTACTGTCAATAAATGTCCGAATCTTGCCGCCCGGTTGAAACTTCTGATGAATTTTCATCTCCTGCCTAAAGTGACTGTTGTTTTCGGTTTTTTTGTGTATAGACTAGGAATTAGCAGGTCAGCAACACAAGTGCAAGTACGATCGATCGCACAGGAAAGGCGAAATGCAGAATTTTCTTAAGATTATGTCATTCAACCACAATTTTATGCCCCAAGGTGGATGGGAAGAGTGGCAATCGCAGTTAGTGGGACTGCACGCGGTTAGCGATTTGTTAATTGCCTTGGCTTATTACTCCATTCCAGCGATGCTGATCTACTTGGCCAGGAAGCAGCGGGACGTGCCTTTGAGCAAGGGTTTTGTCCTATTGGGACTCGGGTTTTTCTGCGGCGGGACAACTCACCTGATGCAAGTTTGGATGCTGGTGCATCCCAGTTACGGGCTGTCAAGTTTGCTCGCCGCCGTTACCGCTGTCATTTCTGTGTGGGCTGCGGCAGAACTGATGCCCTCGCTTTCGGGAGTGTTGGCTGCGGGGCGGGCGACACAATTAGCAGCAAATACAGCGCTGGAAATTCAAAAGGCCGATCGACCGCAAGCTGGCTGGGCCATTAAAAAACCCGCCCCATCCCTCACCGCCGAACGAGATCCCATCAACCAGCAATTGCTGCTAGAAATAGCGCAGTCGGAGTCCGTCCAACAACTCCTGCTGCTGGAAATTGCCAACAAGCTGCAAGCCAGCGAAGAACGCTTTCGCGCTTTTCAGGAATTATCTCTAGACGGATTTAACGTGTTCCGCAGCCTTCGCCACGAATCCCAAATTGTCGATTTTGAATGGGAATACGTCAATCCCGCTGCGGCCAAAATTCAGCAAAGCACTCCTGAAGAATTAACCGGCAAGCGATTGCTGCAAGTGCTGCCGGGTCATAAAGATAGCGGTTTGTTCGACCGTTACGTGCAAGTTGTAGAAACAGGAATTCCCCTCAATACCGAGATTTCTTACAACAGCGAAGGCATTGTCGGCTGGTTTCGGATTGTGACCGTTAAATTGGGCGACGGCATTGCTATTTCTTTCAGCGATATTACAGAAGGCAAGCAAGTAGAAGCATCCCTGCGCGACGCCCTGCAAAAACTCACTTCTCATTTTGAAAATACGCCCCTAGCGGTGATTGAGTGGGATGAAAATTTTCGCCTCAGCGGGTGGTCTCCGGCTGCTGAAAAGATTTTTGGGTGGAAGGCAACAGAAGTTTTAGGCAAGCATTTTAGCGAATGGAACTTTATTTTTGACGGCGATGTGAAAGATGTACAAGCGGCAATTGATAGTTTAAAAAACCAACACGAACGGTGCAATGTCGTTCGCAACAGCAATTATGATAAGTCGGGTTCTTTGGTGCACTGCGAGTGGCACAATTCGGCTTTTTACAGCGATTCGGGACAGTTGATATCGGTGCTGTGTCTGGTTTTGGAGGTGACGGAACGCTTTAATTTTATGGAAGTGCTGCGACAGTCAGAAGAGCGGTTTCGGATTGCGGCAGAAAGTGCTAGCGATTTGATTTACGAATGGGATATCGAGACCGGTATCGTGCTGTGGTTCGGTCGTGTGGATGAAATTTTGGGGTACGAAAAAGGCAGATTTCCGAGGACGAGAGCAGCTTGGAACAGTATTGTGGATTCGGAAGACCGAGATCGAGTCTCTGTCGCAGTCGATCGATATTTGAGCGCGCCAGACAGTTCTACCGCCCCATTTTTTCAGGAATACCGCGTGCAGTGCTCCGGCGGCCGCTTGCTCCACTGGATCGATCGGGGCAAAGTCCTGCTTGACAAACAAGGCAATCCGTGGAAATGGATCGGTGCCATTAGCGACATCAGCGATCGCAAAGAAGCCGAAGAACAGCGAAATCAGGCTTGGGCGCGGGAACAAACCGCCCGCCGCGCAGCCGAAGCCAGCGAACAGTTGTACCGCGTCCTCGCTGAAACTATCCCCCAAATAGTTTGGACTGCTTGGCCCGACGGCTGGCTCGACTACTACAACCAGCGCTGGTTTGAATATACGGGCATGACCCTAGAGGAAACTCAAGGCTGGGGGTGGCAGCCAGTTTTGCATCCAGATGACGTGGAAAATTGCCTGGAACGCTGGAATAACTCGGTGCATACGGGGGAGACCTACGAGGTGGAATACCGCTTTAAACGCGCATCTGACGGGGTTTACCGCTGGCATCTGGGTCGCGCCATGCCAGTACGGGATGCGGAGGGAAACATCCTCAAGTGGTTCGGGACTTGTACGGATATTGACGATCGCCACCGATCGGCCGCCACAGCCGATTTCCGCGCCCGAGCTTTGGCTGTGCTGTCGTCGGCTTCCCTCGATTACCAGGAGGCGCTGCAAGGTTTGGCAGATTTAGCAGTACCGGGGCTGGGGGATTGGTGCTGCGTGCACTTAATCGAGCCCGACGGCTCGATCGGCTTGCAAGCAGTTGCTCACTCAGATCCGAGCAAAGTCTCTCTGCTGTGGGAAATCGACCGCCGCTTGCCGGTAGACCCCCAGGGACGCCACGGAGTAGCAAAGGTGCTGCGGACTGGGGAGCCGAAGCTTTACCCAGAAATACCGCATTGGGCGATCGAGGCGGTGCTATCGGACAGGGAATTACTGGAAGTGCTGTGCTACCAGAGCCCGCTGTCAGCAATCTGCGTGCCGCTGATCGCTCGCGGGCGGACCATCGGAGCGATTTCGTTGCTGTGCGGGGAGTCCGGCCGCCGCTGCGGCGAGGGCGATTTGGTTTTGCTCTCGGATTTGGCGCGGGATGCGGCGGTGGCGATCGACAATGCGCGGCTTTACCGGGAAGCAGCGGAGGCGAATCGGATTAAAGACGAGTTTTTGGCAACGCTTTCTCACGAGTTGCGGACGCCTCTGAACGCGATTTCCGGCTGGGCCCAGATGCTGCGACAGCGCAAGTTGAGTCCCGAAAAAACGGCTGTGGGTTTGGAGACGATCGAGCGCAACGCCCGGTTGCAGACTCAGATGATTGAGGATTTGCTGGACGTTTCCCGGATTGTCAGCGGCAAAGTGTGTTTGAAGCTGCACCCGGTGGATTTGGTGCGGATTGTCGAAACGGCCCTGAAGGCACTGGGCCCTGATGCGGAATCTCGGGGAGTTGAATTGGCGAGTTTTTATGGCGAAGGGGTGAGCTTGGTTAGGGGCGATGCTACTCGCTTGCAGCAGGTAGTGTGGAATTTGGTCTCGAATGCCATTAAGTTTACGCCGCCGTCTGGTCGCGTGGAAATCAGGCTCTCGGAGGAGGGGGAACCGAGAACAGCGGGTAGCGCTATGTTGTCTCCGTCTCCAGTTCACTCTGTGGCGATCGCCGTCACCGATACGGGAATTGGCATCAGCAAGGAGTTTTTGCCGTTTGTGTTCGATCGCTTCCGCCAAGCTGACAGCAGTTCTACGCGCAATTACGGCGGGCTGGGACTCGGATTGGCGATCGTCCGCCATCTCGTGGAACTCCACGGCGGCAATGTCTGGGCAGAAAGTCCCGGCCTGGGACTCGGCTCGACTTTCGGGGTGCGATTGCCGATCGAGCAGAGGTAAAGTTTATATAAACGTGTTTGTAGTGAGGACTTTAGTCCTCAAAAATAAGGACTAAAGTCCTCATTACAAACCAGCAATTTTTTACATAAACGTGTTTGTAGTGAGGACTAAAGTCCTCAAAAATAAGGACTAAAGTCCTCACTACAAACTAATTCTCCTGCCATTCTTGCAGGGCGATCGCAATTCCCTGTTTCAATCTTGGTTCGAGACCTTCTTGCTTAACTAAACATTCTAATTCCTGTTTGGCAGCCGCACCCAGCCGTTTGAGAGCTGCCGTGCTGTGCAGCCTGACGCTGTTGTCGGCATCTGCCAACAGTTGAATCAACACATCTAGCGCTCTAATATCTCCTAATTGTCCTAACGCTAAAGCCAAAGATTGTTTGATTTGAGCAGACTGCACGGCCGGATGATTGCCCTCTAGCAAACCGATCGCAATTTCCGCAGCTTTCGCTTTTAATTCCGGCTTTTCCACTCGCCCCAAAACAGCGACAATCTCTTGACAAACAGCAGGATTAATGTTATGAATTGGCAAGGCATCGCTATTTGTCAATTCCCCCGGTTCTGCGGACTGAGCCGATCGCCCGATCGGCGCTATTTGCAAATATTCTAAACCGGCTGCGGTTTCGCTCCAGCCTAGGGCGCGCACAGTTTCGATTTGCAATTCAAAGTTAGTTGCGGGCGATCGCAGCAATTCAAATAAAGCCGCCGCCGCAGCATCGGTTTTCAGTCGCCCAAGTGCGATCGCAGCTTCCTGACAAACTTCTAAACGGATATCCCAAAGCAAAGGTTTGAGCAACTTCACCAAATCTAATTCTGCATCTAAATAGGCGCGCACTCCCAGAGCTCGCACGGCTTCTTTTCTAACTGCTGTCGCCGGATCTTTGAGTGCACCTACCAGTACCGGCGGGATGCGGGAGTCGTGAAAGCTGCTCAAAGCCTCGATTGCGTGGGCGCGCACTGCAACTTGAGAATCTGTGACTACACTCAACAGCGGTGGAATAATTTCGGGGCGCCGAATTTGGGCGAGGGCTGCTGTAGCAAACTGTCGCGAGTCTTCCTGCTGTAGGAGAGTTGTCAGGGATTCTATCGCACTCGTGCCGAAATTTCCCAGGGTTTCGGCGGCAATTTGGCTCAATTCTTCATCGGAATTTTCGATTAATTTGACTAAAGCTTGCATCACTTCTGGGCGATGGAACTTGCCGAGGATGCGGGCGGCAAACCACCGGGGCTCTGTATCTGCGTCTTCGTCTTCGAGCACCGCAATTAAAGGTGCGATCGCGCCATTTCCCAGATTGGGCAATACTTTAGCAATTTCCCAGCGGTCTTGAAAATCACCCCATTCTAAGGCTTGTATTGCTAAACTTACAGCTTGTTCTAAAATATGTTTTTCCGGCTGCTGACTGCTGTTTGCTGTCACTTGCTGCAAGCATTCGACTACAAGAGGCCAGTTTTGGCGATCGGCAGCAGCTTGCGCTTGCTCTAAAATATCAGACATAAATTTAATTTAGCTTCTTTAAGGTAGATGACAGCTAGCGCAGAATGCCAGATACTTTCCAGCAATCTTTTGCTACAATTATCAATAATTTGAGATTAATGTCAATCTCTCACCCGTGGTAAAATGTAATTAAAGCATTAAAATCATGCACTTAAGTCATCAACTTGTAATATTCTTAATTTAAAAAACTCATTTCGCAGTTTACACAGATTTTAGACAACCCAGATAAAAACAACCACACCCAACCATGACCTAATTACTTTTCCCAATTCCCAATTACCCATTCCCAATTACCCATTTCCAATTCCCAATGCCCAATGCCCCATTCCCAATTCCCAATTCCCCATCCCCCATCCCCCATCCCCAATTCCCAATTCCCAATTCCCAATTCCCAATTCCCAATTCTCAATTCCCACATGAAAAAAGCTCTACTTTTAGTAAACCAGCACTCCCGAAAAGGGCAAAAGCTATTATCTCAAGCCACTGTAGAATTGCAAGCACTGGGTTTTGAGTTAATTGTAGAATCAACAGACCGCGCCCGCGAACTTTCCGACACAATTCGGCGCTACCAAAATCGAGTAGAATTAGTAATCATCGGCGGTGGCGACGGCACTCTCAACAGCGCCATCGAAGGTTTGATAGACACTAAATTGCCCTTGGGTATTTTGCCGATGGGAACTGCTAACGATTTAGCCCGCACTCTGGAAATTCCTACAGATTTATCCGCAGCTTGTCAAGTAATTGCCAGCGGTAAAGTTCGGCTCATAGACTTGGGTTGGGTGAACGGCAAGCATTTTTTTAATGTAGCGAGTTTGGGATTGAGCGTGGAAATTACCCAGCGGCTGACTAAAGACGTGAAGCAGCGCTGGGGAGTTTTAGCTTATGCTTTTACTGCTTGGCAGACAATTGTGTCAGCGCGACCCTTCCGAGCAGAAATTAAGGTAAACAACCAATCTTTTAAGGTTAAAACAATTCAAATTGCGATCGGCAACGGCCGCTATTACGGCGGCGGCATGACAGTTGCCGAAGATGCCACAATCGACGACAGGCGGCTGGATTTGTACAGTTTGGAAACACAACATTGGTCGGAAATAATTGCTTTGCTGCCGGCTATGAAGAAAGGAAATCATACGAGTTGGCCTAACGTTCGCGCCTTGCACGCTCAAGAAATTGAGATTAATACCAGTAAGCGCCGTCCGATTAATACCGACGGTGAAATCACAACTCACACGCCTGCAAAATTCCGAGTGATTCCCCAAGCTTTGGCCGTTATAGCTCCTGCATAAAGTAAAATAACCATTATAAGTTTGTAGTGAGGACTTTAGTCCTCAGAAAAAAGAGAGGACTAAAGTCCTGACTACAAACCAAATTACCCGTTTGTAGTGAGGACTTTAGTCCTCAGAA
>NZ_JAEQCI010000153.1:0-10890 GCF_020738565.1 Microcoleus sp. PH2017_12_PCY_D_A
CTACAAGCCTGGTTCGTAGTCAGGACTTTAGTCCTTCTTTTTTGCGGACTGAAGTCCTCACTACAAGCCTGGTTCGTAGTCAGGACTTTAGTCCTTCTTGGTTGCGGACTGAAGTCCTCAGCGTTGACTAATGACTAATGACTGCTGACTACTGACTACTGACTGCTGACCAACTGATTTTCCTGGCGCAGGTAAGCTTGAATAAACGGCTCTAATTCGCCGTTCATCACATCTAAGACGGCGGTGGTTTCCACGCCAGTCCGCAAATCCTTGACCATTTGATAGGGGTGAAACACGTAGTTGCGAATTTGGTTGCCCCAAGCTGCCTCTACCATGTCGCCGCGAATCTCGGCAATTTCGGCGGCGCGCTGTTCCCTAGCAACCACCAACAGCCTAGCTTTGAGTAAGGCGAGAGCTTTTTCTTTATTTTGCAACTGACTGCGTTCTTCGGTACAGCGGACAGCCAAACCAGTCGGAAGGTGAACGATGCGGACAGCCGTTTCTACCTTGTTAACATTTTGTCCGCCCTTGCCGCCTGCGCGAGAAGTCGTGACTTCCAAATCTTTTTCTGGAATATCCAGTTTAACGGATCGATCGAGCACCGGCATCACTTCAACGCCCGCAAAACTGGTTTGACGCTTGTCATTAGCGTTAAAAGGCGAAATTCTCACCAAACGGTGAGTACCTTTTTCCGACCTCATGTAGCCGTAGGCGTAGCGGCCGACAATTTCCAAAGACGCAGATTTCACGCCTGCTTCCTCTCCCTCAGAAATCTCGGTTAAATGTACTTTGTAACCCTGACTTTCTCCCCAGCGGGTGTACATCCGCAGCAGCATTTCGGCCCAATCTTGAGCATCTGTACCCCCCGCCCCGGCGTTAATTGTCAAAACGGCGCCGCCTTCATCGTAGGGGCCGGAGAGTAATTGTTGAAGTTCCCACTGGTCGAGTTCGCGGGTTAATTGGGAAAGACTCGATGAGGCTTCTTGGAACAGGGACTCGTCTGCGTCTAACTCCAGCAGTTCTAAAATAGCTCTAGCGTCTTCTAGGCTAGTCTGCCAGCCGTGGTATTGGTCTAAATGAGATTTGAAGTCATTCAGTTCTTGGAGGGTTCCTTGAGCTTGTTCTTGGTCGTCCCAGAATGCCGGTTGGGCGCAGATTTGCTCTAAATCTTGGATTTTGGCTGTGAGTGCGGGGATGTCAAAGATAGTCCTGGGTGGTACCCAGTCGATCGGACAAAGTTTCGATATTGTGTTTGATGTCTAGAACTTCCACCGTGAGTTCTCCTGGTTGTGGGGTGTATTTTGAGTTTAGCTGAAATTTTGCTCTAAATGTGCAAATCAATGTTTCAGATTGGCGAGCCCTATTGGATGCCAGAAGTTGGACTGGGCCTAGGGCGCTCCGGGCAACTTATTGGGGGCATCGAGCAAGAAATTCTGGTTTGGTACGACGAGTCGGGAAATATCTATCCCCTGCCGGATGTAGTGGCGGGGCAGATGCGCGAGGAGTTGAGGGTAGAAAGACAGCGAGCCGATCGCCTAGCTGAGTATTTGCGATCGCAAGGTATCGATCCCGATAACCTGCCTGAACCGTGACGTGAAAATAAAAAACCGCAGCTCGATCGAGCCGCGGTTTTTTTTAAGCTAAACTTTCAATGATTAATCGCGGCCGTTGAGAGCAATCATCAGGCGCAGGATGAAGATGAACAAGTTGATGTAAGTAAGATACATCGACAAAGCGGCGGGCAAATACTGATCGTCGCGGTAGGTGCGGGGTAAGATGTAAAAATCGACGATCGCAGCGCCGGCAAATATAAACACACCAATACCAGAAATGCCAATTTCCAACCAAGTTGGGGCGTAGACGCCGAAGAGAGAGAGCAGAAATTGACCGCCCACAACGACTAACAAAGCAATGACACCTAAACTGATAGTCTTGGTGAGGGCCATGCCGTCTTGTTCGGAAAGGTTCGAGCCAATTTGGCGGGCGGCGATGAAAGTAATGCCGCAGCCTAGCGCTGCGAAACCGATGCCGCCGATGCCGACGCCTTGGGTTCTGAGGGCTACAAACACCAATCCGCTGAGGGTGTAGCCGGAAAGCAGGCTGTAGGTGGCCAGCAGGGGCAAGGCGGTGTTTTTGTTGTTTTGTTCGGCGGCGGCGCTGGCGACGAAGAATAAGATTAATTCTAGGACGATCGCGCCAATAAACGTGGGAAAGAAGATTCCCGGATAGTTGCGGATGACTCCGAGGCCGCCGTAGGTGCCGACTGCAGTTAAGACAAGTCCGCCGCCCACGAAGGGCAGGGCGTTAGCGATGACGTTGGGGCCAACCAGGGCGTGGTTTTTGGCCTCGCGCACGGCTTCGCGGAAGTTGCTGGTGTTACTCACGAGGATTTTACCTAATTTGGGCTGAGATTTGCTATCTATATTTTGACAGCTTTACAGTTTGTTGACAAAACCTGAAATAGTTTAAAGATTTGATAAAGAACGGGGGTGAGATCGCTTCCTACCTGGAAGTGATTGTTTATAATCAACGGCGTACAAGTAAATCTCCACCCTGCGGTCGTTGTCTGGGGACGATCTATGAAACCGTTGTCGGTCGTCGTAGAGCTATAATTGAGGTTAAAGTACCGGTGCTATTGGCGGCGGTGGGCAACCTCAAAGTCGATCGCCTCGCAAATACATAGCTGAAGTTAATCAATTTGGAATTTGGGATTTGCTATTTGGGATTGAGGAGTTTATGATTGAGTCAGGGACTCCAGTTGATTTTAGGTTTTTGATTGGTGAGTTAGTTGAAACTAAAGCCCGGAAATCAGAATCATCTCAAATATAAAATAAATCTGAAATTTTCCAGCGGTTGGGTGGGTTGCGAAAGTGGTCTAGACAGGGTATCTAAAGCAAATTAATCGTGAAAGTATTTAGTTCGATCGACAAAATGCCAAACAGGTAATCTCTAATGCCCACCTTTTTTGCTCGCAAATTATTGCCACCTGCCGCCGGAATTCTATTGGCGGCAACCACCGTTATTTCTGGCCCTCAAGCTGCCCTTGCAGCTAAGGTCAGTGCCGTTTCTACTGCCGCTTCACCGCAGGGTTCAGAACATTTGCTGCTGGCTCAGACCGGTCAATCCCCCCAAGCTACAATTTTACCGATCCCGAACCGGGGAACGGTAAACCGGGCGGCTGGGCCGGTGAAGATTCCTGAGCCTTCAATGCTGGCGGGATTGGGTTTAGTTGCCGGTTCGCTGGTGATGACTCGCCGGAGAGCGAGAGTTAAACAGGAGAGTTTTGGCAAAAATCAAAGTTTTTGATTGTTAAGAGCAGATGGAACACAGGCAAGATGCTTGTGCCACAATTTAGGACACAGGCAAGATGCCTGTGCCACAATTTAGGACACAGGCAAGATGCCTGTGCCACAATTTAGGCTAGTAAATCTCGATTTAAGGATTTTAGCCGATCGCATCGCGCAGAGCATTTTTAGTCATAGCTGCGATCGACTGTTCGGAAGCTTTCGGCAAATGATAGTATTTCCCGCCAGAAGTCTTAGCCAACTCCTTCGCAAAGCCCGTCGAAATAAACTTGCTCTCGGTATCAATCACCAGCAACTGCATTCCCAAACCGCGAATTTTGGCAGCAATTTCCAACAATTCCTGCTTAATATCAGGCTTTTCGCCATCTAAAATCGGTTCGCCCAAAGAACGGGCCAAAGGAATATTACCGCGTCCGTCAGTAATAGCAACAATCGCCACTTGACCGATATCTCCAGACTGCCGCGCGTTGACTCCCACGCGCACGGCTTGCGTCAAACCGTGGGCGAGGGGCGAACCGCCACCGCAGGGTAGCCGTTCCAAACGCTTGCGGGCCAAGGCTATCGAGCGAGTCGGGGGTAGCAATACCTCTGCTTGTTCTCCGCGAAAGGGAATCAGCGCCACTTGGTCGCGGCTTTGATAAGCTTCGGTGAGTAGCTGCATGACAGCACCTTTAGCCGACTGCATCCGGTTGAGGGCCATCGAACCCGAAGCATCCACGACAAAGACGACTAGAGCTCCAGCTTTTCTCGCCAAGCGCTTCGCCCGAATGTCTCCCTGTTCCACAAATACGCGGCGCCCACTCGCATCTTGCCCCCCCTTGGTAAGGGGGGGTTGACTCGCATCTTGCCCCCCCTTGGTAAGGGGGGGTTGACTCGCCTCTTGCCCCCCCTTGGTAAGGGGGGGTTGGGGGGGGTTAGAATTCCTGTCGCGGCGGGCTTTTTGGTAGGGTGCGGCGGCGCGGAGAGTCGCGTCAACAGCGATGCGGCGCACGGGGCCTTTGGGCAATACAGGCTTGACGTAGCGGCCTCTATCTTCAGAAAAAATGGTGCTTCTGCTGCCGGATTTGCCTTGGCGGTTGGCATTTTGCGCGAAAAACAGCACGTCGGGGTCGAGAATTACGCCTTCGGGGTCGAAGAGAAATTCTTCGGGAATGTTAGTCTCTTCTTGTTCTTCTGGCGGTTCGTCTTCTTTGTCTTCTTCTTCCTCGTCTTCTTCTTGTTCTTGTTCCGATTGTTCTGGGGGTGGCGGTGGCGGGGGAGGAGGAGGAGGGTTTTCGTCTGGGGGAGTTTGGACGGTGGTGGCGCGGGGTACGATGACGAGTTCTACGGCGCGGCGAAGGTCTTCGGCGTTAACTTCTGTGCGTCCCTCGATGGCGGCGGCGGCTTTGGCGACTCGGACTGCAAACAGTTCGGCGCGGTGTCCTTGAACTGCGCCGCGGATGGCTTCTTCTACTAGGTAGGCGATTTGTTCGCGTTTAATGGTGACATCTTTGAGCCATTCTCTGGCGAGGATGATTTGGGTTTTGAGGTTGTCGGTGTCTTCGGCGTATTGGTTGAGAAATTCTTGGGGGGAACTGGAGTAGGATAAAGCTTGTTCTACTGCATGGACTCTTTCTTCTAACTCGAGTGCTGCGTCGGCGGAAAGGACGATCGCGATTCGATCGAGCAAATGTTCTCTGAGGGGGCCTTCTTCGGGGTTGTAGGTGGCGATAAATAGAGGTTTGCAGGGGTGTTGGAAGCTAATGCCTTCGCGCTCTATTTGGTTGCGACCTTCGGTTAATACTGTTAGCAGTTGGTTGGCGATGTTGTCGTCGAGGAGGTTAATTTCGTCTACATAAAGTACGCCTCGATTTGCTTGGGCCAAGAGTCCGGGTTGAAATACGGTTTGACCGAATTTTACTGATTGTTCAACATCGACTGAACCTAAGAGTCTGTCTTCGGTGACTCCCAAGGGAATTTGTACGAATGGTGTGGGAATTATTTCAGTAACTTGGGAATTCTCTCCCTCGAACGGTAGCGTTTCAGATGCGGTGAATCCCGTTTCTACAAGATTTGTTTCCTCTTGACGAGTGGGCTCGGCGTTGCAGAATGAATCTTTAATTACTTCAATGGGCGGCAGCAGGGAGTGTAGGGCTCTAGCCATGACTGATTTGGCTGTGCCGCGACGACCGGCGATCGCGACTCCTCCCAATCCCGGATCGATTGCTGCCAACAGCAGCGCTAATTTAATCGCTTCTTGCCCAACAACGGCTGTTAGGGGAAAGGCTGTTAGGGTGGGCGGTGCGTAGGGGGCAGGCATTTAAATCGTCTTTGCTCGAACAGGCTTTGATAATTTAATCATACTGCGTTGAGCGGGCGATCGCATTTCTGGCAACCGAGTTTTTTCAACCAACAGCTACGACCGACAAAAAATATTAACAATTGTATAGATATTAGACTTGCATCTTGTCGCGCTTAAATCTAGAAGATAAAATCATCCCATAATTTAACCAAAAAGTAAACTGTGAAACCATTAATCACAATTGGTCTGATAGCGCTAATTGGTACGATCGCTTTTTTGATATGGCAAGATTCCCAGAACACTGAGGGCATAGACAGAAATTTGTTACAGGCTGTTAAAGGAAATAAATCTCTGGCCAAACGACTGCTGGCTAATGCGAGAGATCGGTATCCCGGCAAGTCGGAGAGATGGTACGCCGAGAAAGTAATTTATGATTTGGAGAGAGACGGTGCTGGCAGTGGCGGGCGCAGAGGTGGTTACAGTATAAATAAAAGAGAACTTCGAGAAAACATTTTCCTGGCTGGCGCTGTTGTCTGGTTAATTAGCTCAGTCTCATCTCTAATCGATGGCTTGTTTAGAAGATAGCAGACTGGTGAAAGTTGTGAGTTTTGAGTGCTCTGTTTGAAATCAAGAACTTTATTTAAATCCCAAGTCGCCTGGTGGCTGGTTCACTCAAAGGTGATATTTTTGTTTCCGAGATTTACTAAAAACAGCTCTTATTTGCCCTAAAATTTCAATTTTAAAATTCCACTGAAAAAGTTTAAATTACTGCTTGCAAGGTTTTGACTTCCAGTGGCAGAATCACGGTAAAAGTTGAGCCGACTCCGATTTCGGATACTAGCTCGATTTTGCCTTGCAGCAGTTTTACCAGCCGCGATACTATGGCTAATCCCAAACCGGTGCTGTCGGGGGAAAAGTGCTGTTTGCCGGCTTCTGAGGCTTGAAAGAATGGCTCAAAGATGCGGTTGGTATGTGCGGGAGCGATGCCGATGCCGGTATCTGCAATTGCGATCGCCCAATTTGCATCGACCGCACGGCAGTAACTTAATTCAATGCTACCAGATTCTGTATAGCGAATGGCATTGCTCAGCAGGTTGGTGACAATTTGTTGCAGCCGCTGAGAGTCGGCGATTACTTGCGTGGGGGCGCAGTCGCTGGTAACACCGAGCTTTAATCCTTTAGCGTCAGCCATTGGCTGCATCATTTCTACTACGGCGTTAATTAGCGATCGTACATTAGTTTGCCGCAGGTGAAGTTTAATTTTTCCGGCATCGGCGCGAGAAAGTTCTAATGTGTAGTTAATCAGGCGCAGCAACTGTCTGCCGTTTCGCAATACTCGCTCGATGTGTTCGATGCCTGGGAGGGTATCTTTGATTTCGGATTGCCATTTTTCTTGGCGCAAAAACAGTTCGGAATAACCGATAATTGAGTTGAGGGGAGTTTTGAGTTCGTGAGCTAAATGGTAGAGGTTTTCTTTGTTGACGCTGACGAGGCGAGAGAGTTCTTGATTGTTGAGTTCTAACTGAGTTTGGATTTGTTGAAGTTCCTGCATCCTCTGAGCGACGTAGCTATCGAAACACTGGGCAATTGCTTCGTCTACTACGGCATCTATGAGCCGAAAAGCTCTGAATACGTCGGCGGTGGTTCCTGCTAGCAATTCTGCTTCTAAGTGGGAGAATATTACTTGACGCAATAAATGATACTCTCGGGCTACTTCTGTGGCATCGTAGCCTTGTTCTGCTCGCAGAAATCCGTGGTCTAAACTGGCTTCAATTATTGCTTTTATGTCGCTGTTTTGAGATTGTGAAAGCACTGTGGCCATCGCCGCCAACAGGTGAGGTATGTGATTTTGGAGCGCAGAGTGCGGTAAGGCGTCAGCGCTTTCTATTGAACGATCCAAGCGTACTGCTTCAATCCAGTTTTTGAGGATAGTATCGGTTTTGTCGGCGAGCAGTTGGCTGTAGTCCATGATGTCTGCGTGGGGGTGAAGTGTGGCAGAGATTGCCCATGCTTCATTGTAGTTGAACGATCGCCCGATCGCCATACCAAACTTTGGGCGATCGCGAGCCTGCCAAAAGAAGTAGTTTCGATCTAATTTTTCCTTTGACCGCAACTCTCTCTATGAATACATTCCAGCTTGGTGCTGCCAAAAAGAGCACTTAAACTTATTGACATAATAGCCATAAAGTAGTAGGATTCCTCAAGCCGAGAGGTTGTAATTTTTAAGTTTTATTTTTGTCAGGGGACTAAATGGAAAACGTGCAAGCTGCGATCGCTGCGGCCACATTTATCGGTGTAGTTTTCTTAATAATTACAGAATGGATACACCTCACAGTAGCGGCCTTTCTGGGAGCGCTGATTCTGATTTTCACCCACGTAATGACCTTAAACAATGCGATCGAATATATCGGTCGCAGTCACGGAACGCTGGGCTTGTTTTTCGGAGTTATGGTCATGGTGAGAGCATTTGAGCCGACCAAAGTATTCGACTACTTGGCAACTCAAATGGTGCTTTTAGCAAAAGGCAAAGGCAAAAATCTCTTGCTGGGAATTGTCGGGATTACTACGCCAATTTGTGCAGTTCTACCCAACGCCACGACAGTCATGCTGCTAGCACCCTTAATTCCGCCAATGGCAGAAGAAGTCGGTGTAGATTTTGTACCGCTGCTGATTTTAATGGTATTTGTGGCAAACAGTTCGGGACTGCTGACAATCGTGGGAGATCCGGCGACATTCATAGTCGGCGATGCGATTAACATGAGCTTTACAGATTACCTGTTAAAGTTAAGTTTGGGCGGGGCGATCGCCGTAGCAGTCATCTTAGTGATTTTGCCGTGGCTGTTCCCAGAAATATGGCACAAAGAATTGGATAATTTGGATAATTTGCCGCACCCAAAAATCAATCACCCGCGAGTGTTAGCAGCGGGTGGCTTAATTATAGCTTTCGTGCTGACATTTTTTGTAGTGGGAGAGTCGTTGCCCGTGCCAATTTCACCGGCAGCCGTTGCTTTGTTGGGAGCAGGTTTGGCAATGCTTTTAGCTCACCACAGCAAAATTGATTCTGTTAACAATATATTGCGGGATTTAGATTGGAGCACGCTGCTATTTTTCATGTCGATATTTGTGCTGATTGGCGGTTTGGAAAAAACCGGAGTCATCGCTGGAATGTCTGGAATTTTAGCAGCTATTTTAGGTAAAAATATCTTTTTGGGTTCTTTAGCTTTGTTGTTTTTTGTGGGTTTGATGTCGAGCGTAGTGCCAAATATTCCGCTGGTAGTGGCGATGGTACCGCTGCTAAAACAATATGTTGTGAATATCGGACTCGCACCGACAGATGTGCTGGCGCCGGATTTTGCAGGGCAGTTTCCACCTGCTGTGCTGCCGCTATTTTATGCGATGATGTACGGAGCAACTTTAGGCGGAAATGGCACTTTGGTAGGAGCTTCTTCTAATATTGTGGCGGCGGGAATTTCTGAGCTGCACGGGCGCCGGATTTCTTTTCAAACTTTTCTGCGTTACGGGCTTCCTGTGATGGCTTTGCAATTGGTGGCTGCGGCTATTTATGTAACTGTTCGGTTTCTGGTTTGAAGAAGTCATCAGTCAGCAGTCATCAGTCATGAGTTATTGGTTGTAATATTTTTCCAAATTTCTACAACAGTATTTGTAGGTGTGTCGCTCGCTCTATAAATCCCTAAATTTAATCGATTGTTTGGGGCGAGCGACGCACCTTTCACATGGAGTTGAGCAAACAAGGCCAAAAAATGTTGTTTAGCACTACTTTTTATAAATGGCATTATTAGTTATAGCGGTTCTCAAAAAAGTGAGGTATGCCCTATGCCCTATGCCCTATGCCCTATTCCCTATGCCCTATGCCCAGTCGTACCTCATCTTTCTGAGAAAGGCTATATCAGTTATCAGTCATTAGTTATCAGTCATTACTTTTGTGGTTCAAGTTTTCAGCTTCCCCGCCAACATCTACTCCTAAAGAAGTATGGACAAGAGGAGATGATCGTGCTAAGTTAAATGAAATTGGCTTAAAAAGTCAAGCCTAATCCAGTGTAGCGCGATAAAAAAAAGCGTGGGGCTGGAGCGGAGGAACCAATTTTCGGGGCGAATCCCTACAGAATTAAAGAGCCAAGTTAAAAATTGCCAAATTAAAAAAATTGAGTGTAATTTTTAATATTTAATTATGTATGGAAGGACATCTCTCAGTCCTAGCCCGTCAGCTAACTTCGCAGGCATTGAGAAGAGACTGAAGAGTCAACTTGTCTTCTATAGATAGTTTGACTTCGTCAGTGTCTCCGGTTGGTATTGTTCAAGATTCTTGTACCTGCCCTGACTCTGAGGAGAATTAAATGTTAATAGAACTTAATTTAGGTGCGATCGCAATTGCAGGAGTTGCAGGGTGGAAACGAGCAAAACCCGCTGTCATCCGAGATGCAGTTTTGTTCCCTGCTGTGGGTTTTTTGGGAATTCTTGGCCTGTGGTGGATTGTTGCGAGCTTCAAAAGCGATTTAATTCCCACCCCCTATCAAGCGTTAATCGCTAATTTAGATTACATATTGCATCCATTTTATCGGCGCGGGCCCGGAGATTTAGGCATTGGCTGGCTGCTGCTAGCGAGCTTGCGGCGGGTGTTGCTGGGATTTTTGCTGGGTGCTGCTGTGGCGATTCCCGTGGGATTTCTGATCGGGATGTCGAAACCGGCAATGATGGCGCTCAATCCGCTGATTCAAATCTTCAAACCGGTGTCGCCGCTGGCTTGGCTGCCGATCGCTCTATCGATTTTTAATTTAGCAGATCCGTCGGCAATTTTTGTCATATTTATCACGTCTTTGTGGCCGACAATTATCAACACGGCTTTGGGAGTTTCTAGCGTTTCCAAGGATTATTTGGATGTGGCGCGAGTGTTGGAAATGCCGCGCTGGAGGCGGATTACCAAGATAATTTTGCCTGCGAGTTTGCCCTACATTTTTACAGGTTTGCGGATTAGTTTGGGGATTGCGTGGCTGGTGATTGTGGCGGTGGAAATGCTAACTGGTGGTGTAGGAATTGGCTTTTTTGTGTGGGATGAGTGGAGCCGTTTGAATCTGAGTTCGGTATTTTTAGCGGTGTTTGTAATTGGCTTAACTGGTTTGCTGCTCGATTGGGCTGTTGGCAAAGTTCAAGAAATGGTAACGCACCGATCGGTTAAGAATTAGCAGTCAGCAAGGTTCGTAGTGCGGACTTAAGTCCGCTCCGATCTTGCGGACTTAAGTCCGCACTACAAACCTTCAATTCTAAAACCTAAAATCTAAAAACTAA
>NZ_JAEQCI010000154.1:0-10795 GCF_020738565.1 Microcoleus sp. PH2017_12_PCY_D_A
GCCATCACAAGATTGACAAAACTTATATTGCCGATGCCAGCTCAAATTCACTCATCTTTCTAAATGCTGTTTTCTGACTTTTTCAGCAAGCCCTATTTAGGGTTGCAGGGAGCGATCGCCCGTCACAAGCGATCGCGTTGATTTATGCAAGTGGTATGGAACCTCTAGTTTTATCGCAGTCGCACTAAGACATGGCATCACCTCCCGGCGGGCTGCGGGAATCTGAACGGACGCCGATCGCCCGCGCAGGTTGTTGCTCGCCCGCCACCGCAGGTTGCACGCCCGCCACCGCGGACGCGAAAAAGCGATCGGGTAAACAGCGAAAATCTGAAGGCTTACCTCACCGCTGGGGAAGTCGATCTGTTTGATGGCAGTGCAGAACTCGGGTTGCAGTTTATCGCCGATCCGAATTTCAAGGTGCAGCTTCCAACCGGGAGCGATCGCATTACGGTGCGCGGCGGTTGTCGGGCGATCGTCAGCTTGTGAGGGCGATCGCAAGTTGGCAATTGGTAGTTAGTTATTAGTTGTTAGTTATTAGCTGTTGGCAAACAGCGCAGCGGGAAGTGATTTAAATGGGAAAAACGGCTGTTAGCTCCAGCGGTATTAATATCAGCGGTTCGGTCAGGGGAATCAAAGGAGAAGTCGGCCTGGGCCCCAACTCAGTATCGCTGGGAGTGGATTTGGGAATCGCCGGCCTCGGCGTCACGACTGACTACGGCGGCGCCGCTACGGTTAACATTGCCGGTCAAAAAATAACGTGGGGAATAGAAGGTGGCAAGATAGAACTTGGCATCGGCGGTCTTGAGGTGAAGGTTGAAGCGAGGGATTGCGTCGTTACCGAAACGAAGAAAATATTCGGGCAAGTAGTAGCTACCCGGACTTACCCTGACCCCGGTTGCAATCCAAAGCCTCCGTCTGAAGCTGTTTCGCCAATCCCTCAGCCTCCAACAGTAATCCCCCCCGGCTCTACTGGTTTAGAAGAGTGGAGTGCTTCACAGCAATTGGCGCTTGTTTCTGTTGACTCCGAGACACATTTCTACACATGGGGATACCGCCAACCTTTGACTTATATTGCTAGATGGAAGAAAACTCAGCTTACGTTTCCTCCATTACTGAATCTTCCCTCAACTTCTTTCATAGAAGGACTAGGCTACACTAGAACTTCTTTCAAACTATTTCCCGAACATATACCCCCCCAAATGAAAGCTTACAATTTGAAACAAAATTCTTTAGTTGGATTCTTTTTAATTCTTTTACTAACACAGAAAATACTAGCTTTTATTTACACTATGCAAGTTTCCTTGACGAAAACTACTTGTCAATTCAAGCCTATCAAGCCCTAGAAAGTGGGAGAAGGTATGGAGGGCTTCTTTTTTACGGAACTATAGCGAAAATACATAAATATATCCAGACATCAAATACGTATTATAGGGAGAGACTAGCTAATCATTTATAAACCAGAAAAAACGGAGAGGAAGGCTACCCTTTTTATACCGCTGCTTACGTACTTCCTATCGGTCAAGCGAAAGTAATACCATTTTTACCAACAGGAAACCGACCTCTTATGAACAATTGTTGCAAAGAAATATTAGCGGAACTCGAAGACATAAAAGAAGCTTTCGCAGTAGAGCGCATATTAAAAGACAAATTCCCGGTCAGCAATTCTTTCATGGCCCCGGGGGTCGATCCAAACAGCAAAACAGAAGCCAAGGACTATTACGAGATTGCTCAGTGCATTTTTCGGATGATGGCGCACGGCATGATATTCGAGCCGGAAGCTGTCATCAAAGACGCCGAGAGCGCTAGAGCGGGCAATCAAGCGCTCACAGTTCGTTACGTCAACGCGACAGGCTGGGCGAAGGCGATGGCAGAGGCGATGTTTGAAGTTCGCGACGACGGAAACGTCGCCACAAACATGGACTTGCGTAACGGATTTACAGTCACTCAATGTCTCGTAGCATTAGCTGACGTGGTAAATAAATTAGATGCAACTCTTGATGTACTCGGTGTCACATTGAAACCAAAAACGGAAGAAGTAACTACAGCATTTAACTGCCTGATTCAGACGGGAAAAGGTTTCGGCGAAAACAATGAAAGACAGCTAGACTTGAATGAGGATGCGTCTACAGAAGCCTTAATCGCCGAGTTTCTAAAGACCAGAAAGAACAAAGTTAAGACTGTCGAAATCCACCCCCGATCGCAATCAATTTTTGAAATACTGCGCGAAATTCAGAAGAGCTTACCGAGACAGGAGTAAATATGGCTAAAAACAGCAAGATAGACAAAGCCCGTATCAAGACATACTTAAAATTAAAAATCAAGGACAACGTACTCGAGCTTCGCAGGCAGCTAGCGGTAGACAGAATCAATATCAATCGCGCCGTAGGAGTAGGAAACATGAAGGACTACATCAAGGAGTACGAGAGCGACTTCGCAAATTCAACAACGGGTATTAAACCTGTTAAAACTAAAACTAAAAATCTCAGAAAACTAACAACCAACAAATTGGAGGAAAAACGATGAAACCCGCCCCTGGCGTCACGACAGAAAACTCGTCCCTCGTGGTTTCTTCAGGAGGAACTCTAGGCAACTGGTTTAACTCGATCGGCAGTTCGATCGGCAGCATTCTGGCAAAGGGTTTGCTCAATGCCAAAGCCCTTCTCAAAAATATGGCCGACGGGGCAAAAGAGCTCTTTGGAGCGATCGCCCGCGGCGACTGGAAAATCTTCGAGAACTGGCTGAAAGAAGATCCTGTAGCCGTAGTAGCGGGTGCCGGTGCGGTGCTGCTGATTGGCGGAGTAATTGTCGGGGGGATTGCAGCAGGTATAGGAGCGATCGCCGCAGCGATCGGCGGCAGCGGGCTGATTGGCGGCATTACGCTTGCTGGAGTTATGCCGCAGTTGGTGAACGCCGCCGTCGGTGCGACGCAGACAATCTACAATTTTGATTTCAATAAAAGCGATGACGCGCTGCTAAAAGAATTGCAGCAGAGTTTTGTCAACTTTGCTGGAGTTGCGGGCGAATCGCTAGGGCGCAGCTTAGCTGGATTTATCATTGGGAAAGACAAGACGCCAAAATTGACAATTAACATGAGGGCCACCAGCACAATGTTCATGGTGCTCGAAGACGAAAACGAAGTAGCCGAAGAAATTCTCGAAGAACTGAGTACGGTGGGCTGGGCTGTTTTCCGACTGGCCCGCCAAGCGCTTTTTGCCGCTGGGTACATCAACTTTAGGAAGTGGGCGAAGGCTAACATCAAATCTGGCATCCCCTGGGTTGATAAGGCGATCGCCAGTTGGGGAGAAGAAGGCGGCAAACCATGGATATTGAGCGATAAAGTTAACGAATTCGTACAGGCTATCGAAGACCAAAACCCTGCATTGGGGAACTTCCTAGAGGGAGTAATCGAAGGTTTCGGTGAGGGAATGAGCGAGTTCATCGTCTTGGAGTACGCCCGGTAAATGAGTAAAAATACATCTGAAGCGAAGGTCAACCGCATACTCCAAAAAAGCGATCCAATCACTCGGATTGCCGGACAAAGCGACGCGAAGGTCAGCGACCAATCTTATTTTGAGGTGTACGAACTCGTTCTAGACAAAGACGGCGATGAAGAAACAAAACTGATCATTTCTGGGACTGAGGTTTTTATTGCCTTGCAAGCGAGCCTGCTACCAGCAATTCAGCAGTTGATTCGAGCGGAGCTGGCGCGGGCCGACTTGGGGACTTTTGTCGGCTACCCTTACGCCGAGTACGTTCAAAATTTTGTTGCGCCCGTTTCCGTGCAGATTCACTGGCGTCTCAGCGGTAGCAGGCCTTACGAGCCGACCAAGGAAGTTAAGCGCCTTGGGAACAGAACGCCGCCAAGGCCATTTTTGACCATCCCAAACATTCACCGAAGCAAGTGTACTTGGGAAAATATTCTAGAGGTGGCTGGAGGAGAAAACGGTTACATTTACGGCAATCACTACGCAGTCGCGCGAATGGTTGATAAAGATACCGACAAAATAGGAAAAGGCGGGCAACTGAAAGTTTATGCTAGCAGCCAAAATGCGGCCCGCGAAATTATCGAACGGACAGCAGAACTTAGCAAATCTAAAATAGCAAGCCTTGTCGGCGGAGAAAATTTGAAGGCAAAGATGCAAAAACCCCGCGTCAGGGTGCACCCGGCTTGGTTGGTTATTTATGGAAGCCGTCGCAGTAAAGACGGCTCTGAAGGGCTAAGCGCGATCGGCGGCAAGAAAATTCCGCTGGGATTCAAGCCGGCGGACGTGCGCGAAACTATACGAAAGTCGCTAGAAAGGTGACGCCAGGGCTTAATAAACTTACTCGTTAATTTTGTTGTTATGAAAAATTGGTTTCACAGTAGAACTTTGCAAACAAGCATCGACTTAGATTATGTTTCGGAGATATGGTGGAACAGCGAAAAGAAGGTTGATGGCATAGTGAAAAGAGTGACTGTAGTTACTCTCGGAACTGCGGGTGCATGGGACCCAGACCTGCTCAGCATTGAGTACAACCAAGTGTGGCTCTATGATGATGGCGATCGAAAAGCGCTTTATAATGCAGTATTTGCCAGCAATTTAGCGGGTACTGGCAACGCCCCGATCGAGTTATTTCTAAACAACTAACAATAATGGAATCTATAACCGAAACCCTTGCTTTTTCGCGCAGGCTAGTTCCAGCAGACGGCGCTAACACCGTGACTCTTCTCGACCTGACCCTGTGGACGCAGAAATTTGCGCCGTTTCTGGCTGATTATGAAATTTTTTATGAATGCCGGCTTGTCGATGTAAAAGTTCGCCCGACAATTCCTAGCCTGCAATTGCCGATAGCGACAGATAGCTCAGTTCCTCGAAGCGATCGGGGCGAGAGGTTGCAACTGGCAGCGAAACAACTCTTGAGTCAAAAAATAGCGCTCCAATTCTTTGGAGTTGACAGTCTTGGAGCGTGGCAACTAGAAAAAGAGCTGACTCTTGAGGGATTCCCTTTTGAGGGCGAAATCGCTTTAGACGATCGGGCGATCGGCAATAGCTTCAAATTAGGTGTCGGAGTGCCTAATAAATGGCAAGCGCCGTTAAAAACCGGGGATTCTATTTTGGTAGCGGGGGCTGTCTCTGCGAAGGCGTATTTCAAAAAAAAAGATGACCCAGCACTAGAAGTTTTGAGCGATCGCCTTTCAGCACTTGAGTCGCTCCTAGGATTATTTGGTGCGGCTACGGCCACACGATCGGGCACTAACGGGTTGGTGGAAGGTGCCGCTGCGGGCGAGCAAAATTGGCTCCTTCGTGGCGATCGAGTTTGGCAAAATCCGCAGGAAATGGGTTTTGCCGCGGCCCAAAATACTTATGCGCTACAGCCGCGATCGAGTGAAACAGGAGCAGCAATTGATGCTAACAATCAATCTTACTCCAGTTACGCAGGAGCGCGATGGATTGACGGTGGTGTTGCAAACTTAAAGTTGCCGAGCAACGCTAGAATGCTTCAGCAAGTTGATTGCTTATTTGGCACTAGCCTTGCGAGTAAGTACCGGGCGCAAGAATTCACCACTGCTAACCGCTGGTGGAAGGGCTCCGAAAACAACGGTATCTGGCGAGACTGGATTGAAGTTGCTTTTCTTACTACTACAACCTCCCAAACTTTTACCAGTCCCCTGGTTTTTAGTAATTCCTTAAGAATGACAGGGCTACCTACTTCACCTACGGGATTAACTGCGGGTAGCCTGTGGCGAAACGGCAATGTAGTCAATATTGTCTAGACATAGACTGCAAGTAATAACGATGTCACCGTGCTATGCCCACCAAGCCGTGACCAGTTTTTAGACTTTTTATACTCACGTGCAGGTTGTAAGCCCCGACAAAGTGACCGTATATTTCAAAAACGATGGTATGAATTGCGGAAATGTTGCGGATGCAGTTGCTAATATGCCACAACTAGCTTCTGCCATCCAATTAGCTCTAGAAAAATGTTGGAGTGAAAAACTAGAATTGATAACAAACTCGCTTCTACCGCTGAATTAATGCTCTATTGCGTCTGTGTCGCTATTGGCAAACTCATCAAGAGTTGACGAGGAGTCTTGACATCCTCAAAACAATCCTATCGTGTCGCAGTGTCTGCCGACTTAGATAAAAAGCCTTGTAATCAGGCGCAATATCACAGAAACAAAGGATACTGGAATCGGCATCTATAAAACTGCGCTTGTGTTGACCAATTCCATCGGGGTACACTTGGAATTTGAGCCAGTTACCGCAACGAAGGAGAATTAGTTCTGCCTTATCTTTTCTGGACATTTTTATTCCCATAACCCCTCAAACCTTCCTGGACTAAGTGCTGTATACGTTGCGCTATGCTGGATGCTTTTGTGCCCTAAATACTCTTGAATCAGTCGAGGATCATATCCCTTTGATGCTAAATAAAATCCGCAACTGTGGCGGAACATATGGGGATGCGTCGAAATTTCTAATTTGGCGATCGCTGTTATTCGCCGCAGCATCTTTGCAATCCCATCTCTTGTCACTGGAACTTTGCTTTTTGTCGTAAATATCCACGGGCTATTTTGAAATTTTCGCAGGCTTTTTAAGCCTCGCAATTCATCTGCCTGCAATGGGTGGACGCCTGGAGTGCCATTTTTTAGTCGCTGAATGTGAATTCTGGCGGCGTCAAAGTCGATCGCCTGCCAGCGCAGCGCGATCAATTCAGACACCCGCAATCCGTGGCGAAAACTCAAAAGTATGGCGAGATAGTCCCGCAGTGCAAAGAATCGGTCTTTATTTGCCTTAGCTACCAGCAGTAAACCCTCTATCTCTTGCTCTGTTAAGTATTCTCTCGACCGTATTGATAGGTTAGTCTGTCGCATTGTCGTTTCTGCTTTTGGTTATTAAACACGCTTCCATGCCGTCGCTGAACGCATTGATAGTGCGATGCACGCGCGCTTACTCCTCTACACAATGCACATATTGCAGACATATTGCAGACAGAGTAACAACAAGTGTTGGAAGTGCTGGAAACTGCTGTTAAAAAAGGTCTTGAGGCTTTGGTGGCGGGCTTTTCGCCCTTGAGCTTCAACTTTCTGCGTTCTGGTTAGCGAGCTCTACTTAAGCCGACTCATCTACCGAGTTGGGACAATTCGGCGGGTGAGTAAATTTTGCGCTTGTAGTCGCACCTGCCGGTGACGCAGCACTCAAACCCATCCGCTGAAATCATAGAAGGTAAGAGGTGATTGCACTTCGGACACCTAACCAGGAAACACTTGTCAGCCGAGTTTCCCCCTATCTTAGTTTTTCTCAGAAAAGCTCCTTGCCGCGCATAACGTCGGGCTAGCAGCTTTACCTCTGACATTGTTTTTTGGAGCATTGGGGATTCGATACAATAGGGGCAACCCCTCTGCCAGCGGGCCACTCACCGGAGGTAGTGGGGTGACTCCTAGCCCGTAGCAGATGACAAATAACTGCCGATCGGCTAGATTTTTCTTCCCTATTGCAGAGAATTGCCTTAAAATAAAGTTATGATATGTAAAATTTTGTTACTTTACGGCTTGAGTCGGCGTATCCATGATCTCTAGCACTCTCCTATTTTCCTCGGTTGAAGAAGACCTGCGACTGTTGACAGAAAACTTAAAACAGTTAGTGGGTGCCCGTCATCCCATCTTGTACGCGGCTGCAGAATACTTATTCGGCACAAAGGGAAAACGGGTGAGACCCGCAATAGTCTTGTTGATGGCCCGGTCAACGATGCCCGATCGTCCAATCACAGAAAAACACCGCCGCCTCGCGGAAATCACAGAAATGATCCACACAGCCAGTCTAGTCCACGACGACGTGGTGGACGAGTCGGATCTGCGGCGGGGAGTACCGACAGTACACAGTCGGTTTAACAACCGAGTGGCAGTATTGGCGGGAGATTTTCTGTTTGCTCAATCTTCGTGGCATTTGGCAAATCTGGACAACCTGCCAGTAGTCAAACTGCTTTCAGAAGTGATTATGGATTTAGCTGAGGGCGAAATTCAACAGGGACTAAATGGATTTGACACCAGTTTGTCGATCGAAGCGTACTTAGAAAAAAGTTATTACAAAACAGCGTCTTTAATTGCCAACAGTTCTAAAGCAGCCGGCTGTTTGAGCGAGGTTTCAGCGGAAATAGCAGACGATTTGTACAACTACGGTCGCAACATTGGTTTAGCCTTCCAAATAGTAGATGATATATTGGATTTCACTGCTTCAACGGAAACTTTGGGGAAACCCGCAGGCTCGGATCTGATTAGTGGTAATTTGACAGCACCAGCGCTATTTGCCCTAGAAGAAAAGCCTTATTTGGAAGTTCTAATAGAACGCGAATTTGCCCAAGAAGGAGATCTAGAGCAGGCTCTGGCGCTGGTAGCAGATTCTCAAGGCATAGAGCGATCGCGAGAACTAGCAACAAATCACGCACAGAAAGCTGTCGAATACTTGGCTGCCCTGCCCCATTCAGAATCCCGTCAAGCCTTGATTGATTTGGCAGATTACGTTTTGAGCCGGCTTTATTAGAGGTGAAAAAGTTACACTTTATTGGTAATGGGTAATTGGTAATGGGGAATTGATAATCGGGAATTGGTAATGGGGAATTTCCTATTGCCCATTCATAAGAAATTGAGTTATGGCGCTTCTTAAGTGAGTTCCCGAGAGCGCGAGCAATTACCGATTACCGATTACCGATTACCGATTACCGATTACCGATTACCGGAGATAGGTCACCGCCCTTGATAAAAGCTATGTTTAGGCAATATCTGGCGGTGGAGCCGATCGATACTGTTGCAAGTAAACATTGATTAAGTCCTGCACTTGCCGGCGAGGGATTTCGGTTCCGACTTCTTGATTGCCGGGATTTTCAAAAAAAACAATACTGTCGAGACCTTCAAGAGCAATCATCTGAAATAAAATGTGAGTGACAGGCAACTGTACGGGCTTGACGCGATCGCCCCCAGCCGCCGCAGCGGAGGACGCATCAGCAAGAGTGGGAAAAGCATAAATCACCTTCTTCTCCTGTCCCGGTTGCTTGAGATTGCTCAAAACCACGATCGCCCAACTTTCGTCTACCGATTGCAGGATCGAGTATTGGAGGTGCTGTAGCTGTTGGGCAATTAAAACCAGCGCCGGGGCGATCGCCTTTAAGATTTGTGGCGTCGAACCGTCAGGCGGAGCTTGTTCGATTAGTGCTTGAATCTGTAGATCTAAATCCATCAGTCAGTTAATTTGAGATTTGAGTTTCAGAATGTCAGGGTAGCAGGTGCAGGTGCAAGTATGTGATACCTAGCACTGCCTCATATTAAGGTAAAATGCGAAATCTGAAGTCTCATAAATTTGATTGATAGATATGAAACATATAGCCAAATATAGCCTTTTTTAGCAAAAATTCTGGATTTTTTAGATTAATTCACGCTTTACCCTTCAATCCGAAAAATATCGTACCTGATGCTCGATTTAGTTGATGCGGGTGTCCCTGGCGGATGCAAATTTTATAACTATGTACGAAAAAAAAGTTTTCTGCTCAAAATTATCTCGTCCTCACCACCAAAAATCCCTGGTTAAACCTGGTTGGTGGCGGATAGTACATTTGGGACACATCAAGAAAAAGCAGCCGTCAGTGTTTTTTTGACAAACCTCTGCCTAAAGGCAAGAGGATTCTTGCTTCACAGGGATTCCGACGAATTTACCTGCTAGCAAGCATCTTGACCGTATGCCCTACGGCTGCAAGTCCTCTAATTAGAACTACTTGAGCTGCTGCAACATCTCTATCGGTTGTATAACCGCAATTTGAGCAACTATGAGTACGTTCAGAAAGCTCTTTTTTGCCTGTTGCGACACCGCAATTTGGACAAATCTGACTGGTTTTCTTCGCATCCACTTTTTGGAAGTACACCCCACGTTTCCAACAGGTTTGTTCCAAAATCGTGAAAAATTGACCCCATCCAGCGTCTAAGCAGTGCTTGCCCAGCATCCCTCTGGATAGTCCAACTAAATTTAAGTCCTCAACGAATACCATCCCTACATCATTGCAAATTTGATGAGAGATTTTGCGATGCCAATCTGAGCGACAATTAGCCACGTATTCATGCAAAAGAGCAACTTTTTTCTGAGCTTTGCGCCAATTATTTGAGCCAATCTGCTTTTTACTTACACGTTTTTGCAGCAATTTCAGCTTGCGTTCTGCGTCTATAAAAAACCTTGGTCGCTTGACTAAAAGACTATTAGAAGTTGCTATGAAATTCGTTAGTCCGACATCGATTCCTAGGGGATTTCCGTGTGGCATTACCTCGGGAAGTTTTACGTCCCATGCAACGGTAAGCATTACATACCAGCCGGATGCACGATTTACTACCCGTGCCTGCTTAATAATTCCACCCTCGGGAATTGCTCGGGATTGCCAAAATTTTACCCAGCCAATTACAGGCAGTTTCACACTACTCTTTTGAATTGGGTTTGAACTTAGTTGTGGAAACACAAAAGACCTCATCGCTCCCCTTTTTTTGAATCGGGGAAATCCGTGATTTTGTTCCCACATACTTACAAATGACTTTTCTAGTCGGCGCAGCACTTGTTGTAAAGCTTGAGCATTGATACGTTGTAATGCAGGGCTGGTTTTCCTGTATGCAGTTAAGGCTTTACATTGAGTTGAGTAAGTTGGCCTGGGTGTGTCAGCTTTGATGATGAATTCCGAGCGAAGCGAACAAGCGTCAATCCGACATTTTCGCGAATTATACCAATCTTTACGTTCTTGCAGGGCATAATTATATACCTTGCGACATTGTTCCAACCAATCCTCA
>NZ_JAEQCI010000155.1:0-10719 GCF_020738565.1 Microcoleus sp. PH2017_12_PCY_D_A
TCCAGGTGCTAATCCGGCGGGTGCTGGTATTGCCAACTGGGCGGGTATATTCAGGGAGTTATCGCTAAAGTTTAAGTTGAAGGCTCCTGCAAATTCAAAACCCGCCGGCAGTGGTAGGGACAAGTTTTGTTGGTTGACTGGGGCAATGCTGACGGTTGCATTCTGTTTAAGGGCGCCCGGAGGTATCATGACTGCTAGGGTTCCGTCGCTTGAGTTGATGATGCCACCGTCGGTTCCCAAGGCAGTTGTGCCGATTTTCGGTGCTTCGACTCGAACTGGAATGGTGGCGGAGGCGGTGCCGTGAATGGCTGTGACGGTGCCATCGCCAATGCCGACTGCTGTAATGGTGCCGTCGGGACTGACGTTGAGGATGTTGCTGTTGTTGCTAAAGTAGCGCGTACCTGTGCTGGCTGCGGTTAAGTTAGCTTCGGTGAAGTTGGAGTTTAAGCCGAGGGACAGTTTCCGCGTTGCACCGGGTGTCAGGGAAACGGCATCTGGGTAGGGGTCTAGTCCGTACATTTCGGCTAGTATCTGATGCAGTTGAGCGTCTGTTGTGGGTGCTGGCATCGTCCCAATTCGGATTGGGGTGACTGCTTGCAAGTTATTTCGACTTGCGCTCAAAACTGAAGTACCGTTGGTTAAACCTGTCACTTTCCCCGTTGGATCAATTGGTGCTACTTCTGGATTTATTGAAGTGTAAGTTAGATAAGAATCTGGGAGCACTACACCTTTTTGGTCGGCAAAATCTCCCAGCACAACTAATTCCGTATTTTCTCCTGCATTGAGGATCGGATTTCGCTTCACAAAATCCAAATTCAGCAGCGGAACGTCGCTGACATTGATACTCACCCGCGCTGGACTAGAACTCCCAAAAGCGTCGCTGGCAAGGAAATCAAAGCTGGCAATTCCAGAGAAACCGGTTGCTGGTTTAAAGGATGCTTTGTTAGTTAAGGGATTGAAAATTACAGTGCCGTTTACTGGACCCTGGACGCTAATTGTCAGAGGGTCGCCCTCTGCATCTGTGGCAAGATTGTCTAATGAAATAGTTGTCTCTAATTCTGTATAAGTCCGAGCGCTTGTCGGCGATACAACAGGCGGATTGTTGTTTGAGTTGGAGTTATTGAAATCATCGAGTAATTGCTGCCCCAAAGTTGTATTGCGCCACTCCCTGTTGGGGTTGATAAGCGTATCGAGACTGGGCGCGCTGCCTGTAGCGCCACTGATTTTAAAGATTACGTCATTGTAGTCGCCGTCTGTGGCAGAACCTGCCCACATATCTTCGAGGGCAAAAGCGTTGCCGTTCCCTGTAATGTCGGCTATTGGGAGCAGGTAAGATGTATTGTTGGGATTGGCAGATCCAATGGAGAGTAAAGGACGGTGTTCGGGGAATATGTCTCCCAGCCACGGGTGTTGGTAGGCTAGCTGCACGCCGCCGCTAGGTACGAGCATCACCGCGAAGCTGTCTCCCGGTGTCATGTTGAAGGTTTTGATGCCTTGATATTGTCCCGCACCGAAATCGGATTCGGACGGCATCGCACCGGTGAATTTTGCCCCTTCTGTAGAGTCGTGGATTACAACGTGTCCTAATGTTGAATTGGTTAGAACTCTCCTGGCTGCTTCGGCAGTGAATTCAGGAGTACCGGGGATGAATGCTTCCATGCCGGTTAGGCTGAAAATGCCTAATTCTCCCTCATAGTAACCGCCGTCAAATGTATAGTCAAACTTGACTAATCCTGTTGCGCCTACGATAAATGTGCCTGGTGTTTGCGAATTAGCTGTTACTGCAATTGAGAGCAAAGTTGCGGAGTTGCTGGTACGCTGTATCGCAGCAGGTTGACTTTCACTTATGCTGTCGGCAAATTGAGTGGGTTTTTCTACTAACAGCAATTCATCGCTTGGAGTTGCAGCGGATTTTGAAGGCAGCAATTCATCGCTTGGAGTTTCAACTGCTTCTGGTGTGAAGGTGACAGCGATGTCTTTAAGTGTATCGACAGCAGAGACGCCAGCTAAGAAGTCTGTTTCTGGAGACAATTGTTTGGCAACGCTTGAAGCGAGAAATTCTGTATTGCTGCTTAGCAATTGCCCGCCAACATCGCCAGTTATGGAGTCTGTTTGTTGTGGCTGTTGTTCGAGAATTCTGGGAATGGGCGAGTCTGTTTGCAGCAGAGATTGTTCGATTTGTTGGGAAGCGGTATCAATTACAATTGAGTCAGCTTCTGCTGTAGATTGTTCGATCCTTAAAGTTCCAACTGCATTGGTTTGGCTCCCTTCACCAGTTGCTGGTTTGGTAACATTCAAGTCGGTACCAACTGGCTGTTTTATAATTGGATTAACATCAACATTGATTGTAGAAGTATCTCCGTTTTCTAATGCTATTGTGGTTGTCGGAACCTCAGTGATTTCTGCTATTGTGGTTGTCGGAACCTCAGTAGTTTCCCTTGATGTTGTATTTGTTGGTATTGCGACAGGTGTGATTTCAGATGCACCAATTTTTGTGTTAGCGTTCGTTGGAAGAGTTAAAGGCTGAGCAGGGGAAAATGAGGGTTGTTTATCGGAGTTGTTTGTTGGGACAATCGCGAGATTTGCCGATGGTTTTTCCGCAGCTAATTTGTCTGAACTAACGGTAGTTTGAGATTTATCGTTTGAGTTAGTTGCACCCTTAACTGCAACATTTGGGGGTTGTTTGTCTGAGCCTAGCTTATCTGAAGGAACAGCAGTTTGAGATTCTTTGTCTGACTTGGTTTGATTGACAACTGCAACATTTGATGATTGTTGTTCATAAGGAGTGCTGCCGATTGAGGGAAAATTGGGACTAGCAATAATCGTTTTTGCTGAATCTGTTGTTGGAACTGACTCAGATATTTCTGATGAATTTGCACTTTTATTTGGTATTGTTGGCTCGGCAAAAGTCTGCTCAATCTTCTCTTGAGAGGGCTTAGTTGTCTCGGCAGTGCCAACACTAATAACGGTTGGGCTAGAAGGTGCTAGTTCTGTTTTTTCTTGCGGTTTTTCTTCTAAACCTGAAACAGCCGTAGGTTCTTTTATTTGCGTTGGGCTGCTGTCAGATATACCAATACTTGATGGTAATGATTCTGCTTTTGACGGTTCTTTGCTGCCTGAATTGTCTACTATTGATGCTGTCTGAGGTTTTTGGGCATCAACATCAGGTGTTAATTCTGTTTTATGCAATTTGGAAGTGTCAGAGCTGATTATTGATTCTGTCTTCGGTTTGCCTGCATCAGCACCTATTGGTTCTGTTTTTGGAGATGATTCCTTGTTTGATTCAGTAATTAGTGAGTCAGTTTTCGGCGATTCTTCAGACGTTGTGGCAATTACTGAGTCGGTTTTTGGCAAGTCTTTAGGCGGATTAGCAATTACCGAGTCGGTTTTTGAGGTGTCTTTGGGTGCCGTCTCAATTAGTGAGTCGGTTTTCGAGGTGTCTTCAGACGTTGTATCAATTACTGGATCGGTTTTCGAGGTGTCTTTGGGCTTTGTATCAATTACTGAATCAGTTTTCGAGGTGTCTTTGGGCTTCGTATCAATTACCGAGTCGGTTTTAGTCTCTGCTGTGGAAGCAGAACCCATCAATTTTTTAGCTAGCTCCGAGTGGCTGCTTTGCTGTTCAGAATTAATGAATCGACTCAGGGGTGCGATTTTGGATGTAGCGCCTGTTATTTTAAATATGATATCGTTGTAATCGCGGTCGCTGCCTTGACTTACCCCCATGTCTTCCATGACAAAGAGTTTTCCTTCTCCTGTAATGTCAGCAATTTGACCGATATTAAAGCCGTCGTTGGGGTTGGTTGTAAAGATTGAAAATAGGGGTCGTTTGTCGCCGGCAATTGTGGGATTGTCGTATACTTGCTGTACTGTGCCGTTGGGTACTAGGAGGAAACAAAAATCGTCTCCTGGTGTCATGGCAAATGTTTTTGTGCCGAGGTAGGCTCCTGAGTTGAAGTTTTCACCTGTGGGATTGGAGTAATACGCTCCTTCTGAATTGTCAGAAATTGCGATGTAACCGGATGGGGAGTTGCTTAAGGCGCGTCGGGCTGCTTCTTTGATAAATGCTTCGGAACCTGGAACAAATTTGTCCATTCCTCGTAGGCTGACGATGGCTAGCTGTCCTTGATACCAGCCTCCGTCGTATTTGTATTCTATGCTGACTTTACCTGTTTGCTCTACTTTGAAGGCGTTTAAGTCGAAGTTGGCATTTTGGTCGGTAATATTGTTCGGTATTGGTTTGGTTAGTTCTTCATTTTTGTTGGATGGTACGGTAACTGGTGGGGTTGGATTTGCTGAGCTGCTGTTTGAAGAACCGGGATTTGTGAGGCTATCTGCGGGTGATGTGTCGGCTGGTACGGTTTTTGATGGTAATAACTCTTGAGATTTAGCAGTTGCGGTGTCGCCGGTGAGCGGGTCTACTTTTTTATCTGTGTTTGAGCTTGAGTCTTTTTTAGGAGTGCTAGTTAGTAGGGAACTATCGTTATGGAGTGAGGATGGTTTGTTGGCAATTAAAGAATCGGCATCGGCTGAGCTTATTTTCTTGGGAAGTTCGTTTGCAGGTTCGCTCGTTTCTTGTTGTATAAGGTTTTCTACTTCGTCGTCTGTTGCTTGGTATGGTAAAGGTTTTGGAGTTGCAATTCCCGGAAGACGCGAGGGTGCAGCAGGAGTAAGTCCGGGATTGACTAGGGGCGATTCTTCTATTAAAGATTCGATTGGGTTGATGCCTGACATGACTTCACTCCTGTTTTAAATATTACAAGTTTGCTGGTATTATTGTTGGCTGTTCTGCTTGGGTATTCGGATACTTTATTAGTTAAAAAATGCCTGTTTTACGGAAACTGCAAATTTGGTGAAACCGACTGTGTTTGTGGGCATCTGAATCAGCGCAGCGGTGGTTTTAGACTAATTAATTGATCGCCCTCATATTTCGTTCAAGATGAATGCGTGAATTCGGGTTTGAATTAATTGTGAGGTGCTTGGTTTTTTTTAGTTGAGAAACTTTTATTAATGACAATCTTCCGTTCTTTTCGGCAGCAGGTCAATCAGGGAAATTACTGATTTTTTTGTTCTATCTGGCACTGGGGGACTGACAGTGTTCGTAGCAAGTTCATGGCAGCAAATATGTGAAGGTTGCTGCTCTTGTTAGTTAGTTTTACTGGTAAATTGTGCTTAACTTGTTGAAGTTTTACGGGTTTTTATGAAAATAATGTGCTTGACTCAGCAAAAATACTGAGATTGTTGTAGAGTCGTATTTTAAGCTTCGTCAAATCTATTGGGTTGAAATTACGCAAAAACTCTGCGATCCTCTGCACGCGCAGCGTTTTCAGGCGCAGAAATCTTTCTCGGTGTCTGGTTCGATCAATATGAGTCGCCTATACCCGAATACGCTTGGGTTAAGAAGCTAATTGCTCCGCGTACACGTCAGTTAATTGAGAACTGCCATAGTCTCTGCGATTGCAACGCTCGTGAGCTGGCAATGACAAGATTTGTTAACTAAACCTAAACCGTATTGGTTCATACTCTGCGTAATACCATTTTGACAAAAGATTGCTACACAATAAATGTTTTGTTTGTTTACAATGATCCTGTAAAGACAGGTGCGTATCTGTTCAATTGTCGATTTTTTTTAAGGATTGTTGATGGCGACCAACCCTGTAATTACTCAAATATTAAATCTTAAATCGACTGATGCACCCTAGGATAACTGTAGCAGTCGATTACTCGTTCATATTCTTGTAAGTAGCAACCGCCGAAGGTGAACTCCGGTTTAAATAACGGAATATCCAATACTTAAATACCGTATCCAAGATAACTGGAAACGTCGCAATAAACAGAAAGATAAACTGCCTATTTTCTGGTAGTCCCAAATGCCTCGACAAACCTTCGAGAATTATTTCCCAACCGTGGGGCGAGTGGAATCCGACAAACACATCCGTAAACAAAATAATTACGAAAGCCTTTGCACTGTCGCTAAGTCCGTAAACCACATCATCCATGAAAGATTTTAAAACCTCAATCTCTCTCTTGTTAGTGATGAGAATCACGGCAAAGGCAATCACGGAAATTAAATCGGCAAAAATATTTTTAATTGCTCCACCGCTTTCTTTGCGGTATTCCTCCGCTAGCTCAAGTGCTTTTTCGGCAATCTTTTTTTCCTTTTCCTCTGGAGAAAGTGGCGGCGCTATGCCAATTAAAATGTCAAATTTGAGATGATGCTCAAATATCTCCAGTTCTTTTAAAGCTTCTTCTTCCAGGTCAACATTGATGAATAAAGGAGCATTTTGCTTGACTCGAAAGTGGTCAACTACTGGCCCGACTACAAAGTTTTTGGAAATTTGATTTGTTAACAGGGGAACTAAAATTAAAATTAAAATAAATCTTAGAGAAATAACAGTTTTTATTTTAGAATTTCGGAAATTTCTAACTACGTCTTTTTCTGCTTGCGGGTCTAATTCTTTAGTAATTCGATTCAAGGTTCCTAAAAGCGATCGGGGTAATAAATTTACCTCTTCAGAACTCGTGTCAACTTCACCATTAGTTTGATTGAAATTAACTAATCCTTTATTTGGGTGAAGTTGAGAACTGCTTGTAGATTTCGCCTGCACGTTTACCGAACTGACAAGTGGGACGATCGCTGTTGATTTACTATTATTAATATACTTGTCAATGACTCCATCAATAAACTCTAGCTTCTCGAATACCAGGGACGATCGATCTTTAGCGTCTAAACCCAATCGTGGGTGGCGATCCGGGCTGTGTCCCGCCTGCGGTTTTGCGCCCACGCGATCGGGCAATTCCAAAAAAGAACGGCTAGCATTAAACTCAACCATTCTGGTTTGGATGACCTTGAGGTATTTTTGCAGTTCGGATTTAAAGTAAGACAGGGTGCTGTGTCCGTAATCGGACGATCGCTCGGAGATGCCTTGGCCGCCAAAATGCTCATCTTCGATCGCCTTAATTGCTAGCGCAGCATCGTAAGCCTGTTCTAGTGCCCTTTCAGGCGTTTCTCTATACCACTGGTGAGCGCTGTAGAGATATTTTACAAACCTGTTCCACAAAGAAGTATTCATAGCTGGAGCCGATTAGTTAGTAGCAGACATTAGTCATTAAAGTATTGATGGTATGGTAACAAATTTAAATAAACTAAAAACCGCTGCCACAGATTCTATTTGGATTGTCGGAGGCGCCCGCAGCGGCAAAACCGCTCGCTTAGTCGAGCAGTTCTGCATTTGGAGCAAAACCGTAAAGCCTTTGCCCGCAACAGTTTCAGGCCGCGGGCGTTCCGGGTGGCGGCGGGCCGGACAAACCGCCCCAGCAATTTTAGTCTTAGCAGCTAACGGGGACAATCGGTTGGAATTGGCCGATCGCATCGCCATAGCTACCCAAGGAAAATATGCCTTTCACTCCACAACACCGTTCGGTTTTTTTGAGCAGGAAGTATTGCTATTTTGGCCGCTGCTAGTTCAGTCGCTGGATTTGAAGGCTCAATTTCCCCTGAGGTTGCAACCTGAAACAGAATTGGAACTTGCAGCCAGACTCTGGCGTCGCGAGTTAGACGAAGGGATTTTGCAACAAACAGGGGTAAGTCCAAACCGTATGGTGCGTCGAACTCTAGACTTATTACAACTTGCTGCTGTCAGCGGTACGCCCAGAGAAGAAATTCCTAATATTCTCCAACAGGGATTTTCGGGGGAGGGCGGCTCGAATAGCCTGTGGACTAGCATGGGAGAGTTGCTCGAAAGGTGGCGGGAATGGTGCTTGACGCGGGGGCTGCTGACTTACGGGATTGTCTGCGAGCTCTACTGGCGCTATTTGTTGCCAAATGCCACTTACCAGCAACAGTTGGCTTCTAGATATCAAGCTGCGATCGCCGATGATGTGGACGATTATCCGGCTATCAGCGGCTATTTGTTCGATCGAATGCTCGACACAGGCGCAGCGGGGGCCTTCTCGTACAATCGGGATGGAGGAGTGCGTTTGGGTTTGGGGGCTGACACGGAATACCTCGCCCGACTCGAAAGCCGCTGTCGAAGGGTAGAAAATTTGGACGCAAAAGCCGGTTTAGCGCCAGAGATTGGGGAGTTGGCGGTAAGTTTGGCAGTGAATTCTGAGGGTTTTTATCCTTTGGGCTTGAGTTTACCAGGCTCGGTTCGATCGCTCCAAACTACTTCTCGGGCGCAACTGCTCAGAGAAACCGCCGAAATTATCGTGGATGCGGTGAAGTCAAAAGCCGTGGAAGCGCAGGAAATCGCCGTAGTTGCTCCTGGGATGGATGCGATCGCCCGTTACAGTTTAACGGAAATTCTCGCCCGAGATGGTATCGCGGCCGAATCGCTCAACGATCAGCGTCCCCTATCGACTACGCCAGAGATTCGAGCTTTGCTGACTTTGCTAGCGTTAGTTTATCCTGGACTAGGCCGTTTAGTCGATCGAGACGCCGTAGCCGAAATGCTAGTAATTTTAGGCAGCCAGAAACACCGGGAATTGCCGGAAACAGCAGAAGATAACCCGACTTTCGATCAAAAATCTCAAATCCAAAATCTAAAATCGATCGACCAAGTGAGAGCAGGTTTAATCGCCGATCACTGTTTTTGTCCCGATCTCGATCGACCTCAAATGCTGGAAATTACAGCCTTTCCCCGGTGGGACAGAGTGGGACACCGAGCAGCTTTGGCCTACGAGCAAATTGTCGAGTGGATCGAGCAACAGCGATCGCAACAACAGGAGCGGCTGTTACCCAGTCCGATTGCGCTGCTCGATCGAGCGATCCAGAAATTTCTCATCAACGACAGATATCTGCCGTTCGATCGGCTCGCAGCCCTCCGAGAGTTAATGGAAACCGCCGCCCACTACTGGGAAATACACGGGCGAATGCAGCGTGTAGAACCCACAAACGGGGGCGACTCAGAAACCATCGCCCGATTCATCCAGTTGTTGCGCCAAGGAACCGTCACCGCGAACCCGTTTCCAGTCCGTTCCCAAGGCCCAGAAGCCCAAGCCGTCACCCTCGCCAACATCTTCCAGTACCGCAGCAGCCGCCGCGCCCACAAATGGCACTTTTGGCTGGATGCCGGTTCGCCCCTATGGCTGAGCGGCGGTGCGGCCACTTTGTTTGGTGCACCCTTATTTGTGCGATCGCAATTGGGGCGTCCCTGGGGAACCGAAGACGAAACGGCCGCCGACCAACAGCGACTGCGGCGAATTCTGGTAGATTTGTTAAGTCGTTGTTCCGTGCTTTACCTTTGCCACAGCGAACTAGCCGTCAACGGCCAAGAGCAAACCGGGCCGCTTCTGCCTCTAATTAACAGCTCTGTTTCTTGTGAACAGTCAGTTTAAGACATTGGGCAACAGGCAGGAAAGAAAATTATGAATCAAAGATTTTCATTTTTTCTCTCTTTGGATAGATACTCCGGCTTGACTCGCAGTGTGACTTCTAGATGCGATCGAAATAGGGCGAGATAAAAGTGTACCCAAAACAGGCATCAAAACGTGCAATCATTAATATTTTTAGCTCGAAAGATACCAGAGTTTAAAAATATCTATAGGCCTTGCAATTTTGATTTAGTATGCTATAAATGAGCGAGATTATAAGAAATACCCTGAAAACCCTGCGACAAAAGTCCAGGGATGAAAGGGCATTGCAGGATTTATCCTGCCAGTTAAATATTTACCAATTCTAGTAAAATAAATCAAGGAGGGTAAAAAAAGATGTACGCAGTACAAAGAGACCTTTGGCATTTAACAGGACTCGACAAAATCATTGTCGAGCAACTGTTGAGGTGGTCAAACAATCTGTTTAATGTCGGGACTTACGAAAGTCGGCAACGGTACTTTAAGGACAAAGGTACAATTAAATACCCAGATTTGTACAAAATTGCCAAAGGCAACGAGAATTACGGCTTACTCTACTCGCAAGTCGCGCAACAATCTTTAAAATCAGTCGCTGAATCCTTCAGCTCTTTCCGAACCCTACAAAAGTTAGCCAAGAAAGGAGAGCTTAATCAAAAACCGAGGCTACCCAAATACAGAACTAAAGGGGCGATGTACCAAGTTTCCTATCCTGGTCAAGCTTTAAAAATAGTGGGTAATCGGGTACGGTTGCCTTTGGGAACCAAAGGGAAAGAACACTTTGGGACAGATGCTCTCTGGGTGACTTTACCAGAAAGACTGAAAGATTGCCAGATTAAAGAACTCAGGCTAATTCCTAGAAATGGCGAAGTCTGGCTTGAGTATGTCCATGAAAGTCTAACTGAACAAGCCGCTAGTTGTAGTCTGGAAGTAACAGGGGTTTTGGGAATCGACCACGGCATCAATAACTGGTTGACTTGTGTTTCTAGTAATGGTAAGCCTTTCATCATTGATGGTCGAAAGCTGAAGTCTTGGAACCAGTGGTTTAATAAGGAAAAAGCGCGAGTGCAATCGGCGCACGCTCAATACAAGTTACCCAAAGGTTTTTCGTCAAAAAGACTGCAACAGTTGTCAGAAACTCGCGCCAGAAGGATGAGAGATGCAGTAAATAAAGCAGTTAGAACCATCATAGGGTATTGCGAAAATTACCAAATCAATGTGGTAGTTTTTGGTTGGAATAAAGGACAGAAGCAAGAAGTAAATATGGGAAAAAACACTAATCAAAACTTTGTCCAAATACCCACAGCTAAAGTCAAAGATAGACTACAACAAGAGTGCGCTCTCAGAGGATGGAGATTTGTAGAGCAA
>NZ_JAEQCI010000156.1:0-2719 GCF_020738565.1 Microcoleus sp. PH2017_12_PCY_D_A
TCATTGGTCATTAGTCATTGGTCATTGGTCATTGGTCATTAGTCATTGGTCATTGGTCATTGGTCATTGGTCATTGGTCATTGGTCATTGGTCATTGGTTACTAATTGAGAATTATCAATAACCAATTACTCCTAGCTAATGACTACTGACTACGGACTCTTCCTCACTGCTGACTACTGACTGCTGACTAATGACTCTTACTCTTAAAGTCTGCGCCACTTGCGCCCGTCTCTGTTAATCATTAATTCTGCTTCTGCCGGTTCCCAAGTACCAGCTTCATATTTAGGAACCAAACTTTGGTCGTTGGAAGATTCCCAAGCCATCAGGGCCGGAGTTACCACCCGCCAAGCTTCTTCCACTTCATCAGAACGGGTAAACAAAGTTTGGTCGCCCAGCATACAATCAATCAACAGGCGATCGTAAGCATCCGAAGATGTCACCCCAAAGGAAGCACCGTAACTAAAATCCATATCCACCGTCCGCCTCCGCAAATCCGGCCCCGGCATTTTCGCCTCAAACCTCAGCGAAATCCCCTCGTTGGGATGCACGCGCATCGTCAAAACGTTAGGAGTAGTTTGTTGCGCCGCCGACTGAAAAATTAACAGCGGCACTTCCCGAAACTGAATCGCAATTTCGCTAACTTTTTTCGGCAACCGCTTGCCAGTCCGCAAGTAGAAAGGCACTCCCTGCCAGCGCCAGTTGTCAATCAGAAACTTCATCGCCACAAAAGTCGGCGTTGTCGAGTTGGCAGCAACTCCCGGTTCTTCGTGATAACCCGGCACCGGTTTGCCCTTCATCCATCCTGCGGAATATTGACCGCGAATCGCCGAAAACTCCAAGTTATTCAAATCCGCCAAGCGAGTTGCTTGCAGAACTTTCATCTTTTCCGTGCGGATGCTGTCAGCATCGAGGGAGTTGGGCGGTTCCATCGCCGTCAGACAGAAAATCTGCATCAAGTGGTTTTGCAGCATATCCCGCAGCGCCCCAGAGGATTCGTAGTAACCGGCCCGGTCTTCTACGCCCACTGTTTCTGCCACGGTAATTTGTACGTGATCCACAAATTGTCGGTTCCACAGGGGCTCAAAAATCGCATTAGCAAACCGGAACACCATTAAATTCTGAACAGTTTCTTTACCCAAATAGTGGTCGATCCGGTAAACTTGCTGTTCTTGGCAAACCTGCTGCACCACACGGTTGAGAGCTTTTGCCGAACTCAAGTCGCGGCCGAAGGGTTTTTCAATTACCAAGCGGTGTTTGACTGGATCTGCCAGCATTTGAGCTGCGCCCAGTTGCCGAATTGCTTCTGGGAAAAAGTTCGGGGAAACCGACAGATAAAAGATGTGATTGCCGCGAGTTCTCCTTTCTTCATCGAGTTCGGCTAAGAAAGCTTTAAGTTTTTGATAGCTTTCGGGGTTGTCAATGTCGCCCGGACAGTAGTACAAGCCTTTGGCGAAATCTTGCCACAATTCCTCATTGCCAATACCGCCGCCAAATTCTTCGATGCCTTCCCGCATTTGTTCTCGGAAGTAATCGTGACTCCAGGGACGGCGGGCCACGCCTACCACTGTAACTTCCGGCGGCAAACGCCGATCGAGCCTCATCTGATAAATTGCTGGTACCAGTTTGCGCTGGGTGAGGTCGCCGGAAGCTCCAAATATCACCAGAATTTGCGGTTCCGGCATCCGTTCCTTTCGCAAACCGACCCGCAGTGGATTTTCAAGAATTGTAACCATTTATTTATTTCGCTCCTTCTAATGCTGTCAGTCTTGCCAATACAGATTGATAGTTTGCGGTCATTTCTGCCAGTTGTTGCGTCAGCGAGTTAATCTGTCCTTCGTATTCTGCCTTGAGTTCCGCCCTAACTTCTTCTCGAATTTTTCTTCTCTCAACCGCCAGACGGATTTCCCAATCTCGATCGCGCTGTAGCAGCTCAGCTTTTAACTGCCTGTTTTCGGCTCGAAGTTGCTCCATTTCCAACGCCACAGCAGCAGCACGCCGATCCCTTTCTCTGTTTTGTTCTCGGATTTCCTCTCTAAGCCGCTTATTGTCCGATCGCAATTTCTCTAGTTCAGAATCAGTATCTTTAGGCGATCGACCGCTTCCTAGGGATGGGAATCGCCGATCGACCAAGCGCTGAACTGCTGCGCCAGTGGGCATACCATTGGGCGATGATTCTAGGGCTTCTTGCCAAATTTCTAGTTGCAGTTCTCGGGGTAATCCTGCTAGAGGACGCACTTGATTTTCCTTTGTAGGAATTTTGACACCAATTGGTGTCAAATTTTCGATAACCTGCGCTGCTGCAATAAATCGATGAGCCGTCTGCCTTGCTATCCCCCATTTGTCCCGACAATAAGTCTCAAAACTTTTATGAGATTCGCGGTACAGTTTCTGTTCCCTAATCTCATCTAGGGCTTTGCCAACTTCGTAAAATGTCTGAAGTCCATGTTCCACAATGGATTCTAGTTCTTGAAGCCGGACCCGTTCAGTGACATCAAGTTCCGCAATAGCATACTCGCTCTTTAGTAAGGTATGGGTAGTCTGCATAGCAATTCCTCATTCGTAGGAGGTGGAGGATTCGAGTTAAAGCTTCTGGTAGGAGTCCTCGTAGAGGAGGGAATCGATTTTACTCTGTGGGATTTTTGTCACCAATTGGTGTCATTTTTCCAGGTTCGGGCTGGAAAACTCACCATTCAAGAGCCAAAAATCATAGCTGATTTT
>NZ_JAEQCI010000156.1:2843-13405 GCF_020738565.1 Microcoleus sp. PH2017_12_PCY_D_A
CCAAAAATCATAGCTGATTTTACTCTGTGGGATTTTTGTCACCAATTGGTGTCATTTTTCCAGGTTCGGGCTGGAAAACTCACCATTCAAGAGCCAAAACAATTATCTATTCCGACTCCTAAATCCTTCTGCCTTCAAGGATACAGATATTTCCTTAAGCAACAGGTGAGAGCTTCTGCACTTTCTCTTCCAAGGAATCCATCAGGGATTGGAAGGGGCTGACAAATTTCTCGATCCCGTCGAGGAGCAAGTCTTCCATCACTTTGTCCAAGTTGATGTCGATGTCGGGATCTTTGAGACTTTCGATCAGGCTGTAAGCTTCTGCTACGTTATTCTCAATCCGGGGCGCGACATCGCAGTGATCGAAACAAGCTTCAACGGTATTCGGAGGCAAAGTGTTAACCGTGTCGGGGCCGATTAGCTCATCAACGTACATGACATCGCTGTAGTTGGGGTTTTTGGTGCTGGTACTCGCCCACAGCAAACGCTGGACTTTGGCTCCTTTGGCTGCTAAACCTTGCCAACGATCGCTCGCGACGATCTCTTTATACTTCTGGTAAGCTACCTTGGCATTGGCGATCGCAACTTTCCCCTTCACCGCTTCCAGTTTGGCTTTGGTGGAAATATCTGTGACATTTTTGAGTTTCTCGTCAATCTTGCCGTCGATATTGATGTCGATCCGGCTCAAGAAGAAACTGGCAACAGAAGCGATGTTGCTCGCATCCAAACCCTTAGCCGCCCGCGCTTCCAAACCGCGAATGTACGCCCAGAAAGTTTCGACGTAGCTGTCAACCGAGAACAGCAAAGTCACGTTAACGTTAATCCCTTCGCTGATAACTCGCTCTACGGCGGGCAAACCTTGGGCAGTTCCGGGAATCTTAATCATCACATTTGGTTTGCCGATCGCCTGATAATAGCGCAAAGCTTCGCTAATCGTACTTTCTGTATCGTTGGCGATCGTCGGCGGCACTTCGATGCTGATGTAACCGTCCAAACCCTTCGACTCTGCGTACACTGGGGCGAAGATGTCGCAAGCGTTGCGGATATCTTCAAATACCAGAGATTCGTAAATCTCCATGACAGATTTGCCCGCCCGGATTCCCGCTTCGATATCAGCGTCGTAAATTACATTACCCGCGATCGCCTTCTCGAAAATCGCCGGATTAGATGTAATCCCCCGCAGTCCCCGACTTTCAATCATCTCCTTGAGTTCGCCGGACTCGATCAGATTGCGAGTCAAATTGTCCATCCAAATACTTTGGCCAATTTCTTTGATTTCTAACAGGTGATTCGTTGTCGTTTCCGTCATTACTGTCGCTCCTACAATTTGAGAATTGATAGTTGATAATTGGGAATTGGCAAGTGGTAATTGGTAATTGGCAATTAAAACATTCTTCCATCCATCCATCCGTTACATCTTGTACACTGCTCGTTGCCGAACTTTCATCCATTCATCCGTTACATCCGTTGCACAATCCGTTGCCGAACTTCCTTCACTCTTGGAGTGTGCGAGAATTGCGCGATCGATCTTGAATAAAAGACTCAACCATCGCTACATTTTCTTTACTGCCAACAATCAAGGGCGATCGCTCGTGCAGTTTGGTCGGCACTACAT
The DNA here is from genome assembly GCF_020738565.1 of Microcoleus sp. PH2017_12_PCY_D_A. NCBI lineage: Bacteria > Bacillati > Cyanobacteriota > Cyanophyceae > Oscillatoriales > Microcoleaceae > Microcoleus > Microcoleus sp. PH2017_12_PCY_D_A. The sequence continues at coordinate 4,459 of NZ_JAEQCI010000156.1, forward strand.
CTAAGATGTCTTGAATGCCCGTACTGGCGCGCCCGCCGGCTTGCTCCATCAAAAACGCCAAAGGAGCCGATTCGTAGAGCAAGCGCAATTTGCCCTCGGGTTGTTTCACGGTTCCGGGGTACAAAAACACGCCTCCCTGAAATAAAATCCGGTGGAAATCTCCGACCAAAGCCCCGCCGTACCGCGCGGTGTAGCCTTCGCTGCGGTGTACGTAGCGAATGTAATCCCTCAAAGATTCCTCCCACTGCCAGAAATTGCCTTCATTAACGCTGTAAATCGGGCCGCGATCGGGAACCTTAATGTTTTCGTTAGCTAGAATAAACTCGCCCAAACTGGGATCGAGGGTAAAGGAATGAACGCCCTGCCCGATCGAATAAACCAGTATGGTACTGGGGCCGTAGAGCACGTAGCCGGCCGCGATTTGTTTGTGTCCGTGTTGCAGCAAGTCAGAAGCAGAACCGTCTGCATCCTCGCCTTCTTGCTTCCGGATGCTGAATATGGAGCCGACATCAAGATTGATGTCAAGATTGGAAGAACCGTCTATGGGGTCGTAGAGCAGACTGTAACGCCCGATCGGACAGTTTTCCGGAATGTAGTAGGGTTTTTCCATTTCCTCGGAAGCCAAACGGCAGACAAGTCCGCTTTGCTGGAATACCGAGATAAACACTTCATTAGCATAGATATCCATCTTTTTGACGGATTCTCCCTGCACGTTCACAGCCCCTGTAAACCCTAAAGCATCTTCCATTAATCCAGCTCTGCTGAGCCGCCGCGCGATCAGCTTAGCAGCTAGCCCGATGCGATTCATCAGAGCGCTGAGATCCTGAGCATCTGCACTAAAGCTGTGGAGTTGCTGGAGTACGTGACGGGATAGAGTCGTGCAATCGCGGTCTAAGGCTTGTACCTGCTCGGTCGGGCCCAGACGGGTTTCCCCTGTTGGCGCGTTTACCATGATGTTGATGTTCTCCCTGTCTTGCTGCTCGCTAGTTGGGGATTTTCAGGTGCTGGGCGCTCCTGTACCGGCTTTTAGGTCGATCGTCCCCTAACTTCTATCTTAGGAAGGCTTTGGGAAAAGGGGGTCGAACTTTAGGGTAACTTTAGATCCCCGCGCAAAATTGAGGAGTGCGATCGACTGTTGAGTCGGGATCTGTATTCAAAATCACTAAATTTTTTATTTATATGGGAATCGGGGTCGTCCGTGGCGATCAACTGCGATCGCGCGATCGTCCGTCATACAAAATTTTGATCGCTCGAAACAGAAAAATTACTTAAAAACGGGCGAGCGACTATTGACAAGTTGTGCACGAGTACGATCGCCCGTTCATTAAAGTTAATTGACAGGATATGATATTGACGAGCAACCTGGTGTGAGCTATGGCTCTCAAAATCTATTGCAGCAATTCGCTATGTATTTGTCGTTACACCATTCTTGAAAGCATTTACGATCCGATCTCCCAACTAATTTATTCCTTCTTTCTGCTCCTTATTTCTGCAACGCCAGATTCCGTGCGGTTAGTAATGATAATGCCGAAGACGATCAGCAACATACTGAAGATATGCACCAAAGTGATCGCTTCACCTAGAAAAAGCCACGCAGCAATGCCACTGAAGACTGGAACCAGGTAATACATTAAAGCTGCGCGGGAAGGACCGATTAGGATAATTGCCTTATTCCATGCAAGAAACGCCACCACAGATGAGAGAATTCCAACGTATAGTAACGCAAGCATGACCGAAGGATTGAAGACAACAGGGTGATAAATCCAACATTCCAGTGCATAGAAGGGCGTTAAGAACAACAGCCCTAAGCTAAAAGTGCATAGAGCGAATGTTGCCATTCGCAGGTTAGGTGGCTTGCGTTTTACTAGCATGGTATAGCCAGCAAAGATTATGGCTGCTAACAACATATACAGATCGCCAATTGCGAAGGAAATACTCAGCAGCTTCTCTAACGAGCCTCCCGCGATCAACAATACGACACCGAACACGACAATCGTGATTCCCGTGACACGTCTTAAGGAGATAAGTTCGCCATAAAAGAGACGAGACATGAGTACGATAAAAATGGGGGAAGAAGTGGCGATTAAAGCCAGGTTCATCGCCTGCGTTGTGTGACCCGCAATGTAGATCAAGGTGTTAAAAACAGTCACTCCTGACAACGCCGATACGGCCAAGTAGGGGAGATGTTTTTGAACCAGTTTCCAGTCTTCGACTGTCACCCGCATGGCAAATGGTGTCAAGGTCACAACGGCAATCGTCCATCGCCAAAAAGCTAGACCCACTGGTAGGATATCCTGATTAAAACTTCTGGCAACAATAAAGTTACCAGCCCAAATGATAGTGGCAACTAATGCCCAAAAATAACCCATTGAAACCAGAGACTTAGGCTGTGCTTGACTCAATATACCCCCTATCCCATTTAAGATTTTTCGTTTCATTCCTCAAGGAAATTGACGACCCATTTTGCGACCAGTTGAGCGTCGGGGTCGTCATCGAGTGAACGCAAGCCTGCGGAGAACACCGTTTCTTCCATGACATCTTTCCGGCGCAGCATTAACGCCTGCGTATAGGTCTTTTCATGCTCTGGATGTCCCTGAAAAGTCAAGACAGATCCGCCATATGTGACGACACTATAAGGGCAAAAGGGATTGCCCGCGATCGCCGTCGCATCCTTTGGCAATTCAATTACCTGGTCTTGATGAATCACCGGTAATTTGAAACTCTTGGCAAGAGGGATCATCCAAGGTTCTGTTTTATACACCTCACTTTGTGCCAACCCAACTCCCCAACCTTTGGGCGATTTGTACACCACTCCGCCTAGTGACTGCACGATTAGCTGATGACCGAAACAGATGCCAATCAACTTTTTCGTGGATTGCATATAGATATCGCGGATAAACTGAGAGAGAGTGCATAACCAAGGATCGTGGTCATAGACACTAGCTCTACTGCCAGTGATCGGGTAGGCATCACACTCAGAAATATCTTGTGGATAAATCTCCTCCACCACATCATAGCGACTAAACAAAAACTCTCTGCGCTCCTGACGCAGCCATGCTTCGACCATATCGGCATAGCTGCCAAAATCCTCTATGAGATCGTTGGGAACTCGATCCGTCTCCAGTATCCCTATTCGCATGACAACCTCTCCTCTAAAACTTGCTGTGCGATGGTTTCTTGCTCGAAGTTTTCCACTGGAATATGAGGCACTTGCTGTAGCCCTAATGACTTTTTTAGCCACAGCAGAAAGTCATGATGCGGTTTACGACTTCGGTGCCAATACATCATCCCATTTCCTACTTGGGGATAGCATTGGATGGATTGACTGCCAGCCTCAAAATCTTCAATAATCTCGAACAGCCTAAGCATTGCCAGATGTAAGGCACGGCAATATAAATGGTCATCATTGTCGTGCGGGTATATTGGTGGTTTCACAATTTCAATAATTTCGCCACCGTCTAGTTCGGACGAAACTACATGGAGCGTTGCAGCAATCTTGGCATAGTCTGCTTTATAGTAGGCGAAGAAGATGCAGTGATTGCCTCGGTAATCGGGAAGATAACCCCCATGCACATTGATCATGAAATCGGCTGCATGGATGACTTTTTTAGGAATGTACATGGTGCCACACACCACAGTGATATCTGGTTTGAAATCTCTGATGGCTTCGACCGTCTCTTGAGAGCCTATCCAATCAACGTATATCTTGTTTATATGGCTGATATTGCGTATAAGCGGTGAGAAATAGTCGCACCGATAGCGGCTTCTACCAGTGAGTTTTTGACGCTTTATATGCCAGTACCTGTATAGCCAGTCGATGTATTTAGCCTTCTGCCAAAGCCGTTGGTGCTGGTCTTTACCTGATTCTATAATAGCACCTACTAGGTCAAATCGAGCTGCGAGTTCGGAAATTAGGTAATGGTGCTGTGGATCATCGGAGCATAGTACCAAAATGCGTAGGCGCTTACTACAATCATTAACAAGAGTATAATTATTGCTGGTTCTTCTAATCACGATAAATTTATCCTTGTACTGTTAATGTTCATGAAAATTGCCTCCCATCTAGGCCCAGGGCTGATTCATTCTAAAATTTTCCAACTTTTCTAACTCTTATGCTGTAAGGTGTTGGGCAGATATTTCTAGCCAAGAAGTCCCTCATTATTGAAAACTATTGTTCTCCTTGCTATCAGAGGCTTTGGAAAGACGCAAATAGTCGATTGGAATTGAGAATGAATCAGCCATGCATCCACGCCTACGCTGTTTCAGTAAACTAAACTTGCCCTGTGCAAATGTACTCAAATTTCCCAAAAAGCTTAATAGTATAGTCAATAGAGCTATCGACCTTTTATAGGGAGTATCCAGTATCTGCAAGAGAGAAAATAGCCTAAATTAGCCTACAGCAATAGTTTCGAGGATGTGCCGATGGGGAATTTCATAGTAAAAGGAGGCAAAGCGGTTCGGATGATAAAGCTGATGCATAGAATGAAATTCTCCTTGGAGTGCTGCCAAAACCGCATTGGCAATCGCCGGCGATTGCGTAAAGCCTCCCGTATTGTGTCCTCCAGTAACGATCAATTTGCCGTCTCTGGCGACCTCAACAACCTCAAAAACCCCAAGGCTGGTAGATGTCCACGGACGTACGCAATATCGGCGGCTTGCCTTCAACAATCCATTTTGTTTTGCTGCCTCGTAGGCAGCAGGAAAATAGTGTTTTAGTGAATCTTCTATCCCGCAGTACATCGCTTCAAGATCATCGGGAAGTATATTATTGGGGTCAAGACCTGTATAACCGTAGCCCGATCCAAAGATCAAAATATCTTCCCCTTCAGAATCTGTGGCTACAGTGACATTCGCATCTTCTGTGATGTGATCCTTGCGAGCTATTTTTAACGAATGCTTGAGCTTCGGTGCTAAATTCGGGATGACCATCCAGCAACCTAACACACCCTGAATTTTGTTCTCCGCTTGTGTCCCTCTCAGTAATTCAGAACCATACACACCAGGAGAAATGACGTAATTATCTGCGGTGATCGTATGATTACCTGAGACCAGCCCGATGACAACACCGTGGTCGTCCCGAATAATTTTTTTAACGCTCTGATTCCAGAAGCATTGGATACCTAATCTCTCCAAACTATCGAGCAAGTTTTCGATAAATTTGTGTACATTAAGGGTAAAACCAACCACCTCGATTGCACCAACAACTAAGTCGCTTGCACAAGCATCTGCCAAGGCAGGGTATTTTTCTATCAACTCTTCAGGTGTCAAAGTACATCTTAAAGACTTTATCTCTCTATGGCGTTCAATACTTTGTCGATAATGTGATTCATCCGAGTACAGACGGACAATACCTTCCCGAAGTTCAACGTCTTGGAATAATTCCGAAGCATTCTCGATCAAATCTTCCCACAAGGGGTGGCTTTCATGGTTGAAAGACAAGATATCATTGTTGTAAACGTTTGCCAAATATGGGGGGACTGCTTCGTACTCGTGTATCCATGTCTTTTCAGGTATGGATATATTATTTTTATCGCAGATCATCCATCCAGATTCCGACACTTTACTGTCGAACAAATTGTTGAAGTGAGAGCTCGCTGTAAAGTCTTTGTCGTTGTAATTATCAGCCTCCGTGAGGGTAAACATCCTTGCGTCGCCGCCCCCACGTGTGCAGCCATATTTTGACCAGTGTTCGGATTTCCTAGGATCGGGCGAGGCATCATACATTGCAATGCAGTAACCGGCTTTTGTCAAATAATAGGCGGTTATAAGATTGACAATGCCGGCACCTACAAGAGCGACAGATACTTTTTGGTTTGCAGAAACGACACTCTTCTTACCCCCCCCCACACATGAGACCGCTTTGTATGGACACGCTCAGCCAAGATCAGTGGCTGAATATCGGGATGAATTCGATCATCAGGTACAGTAGTAAAAACTGGGACACCTGCAAACGAGAAATGTTTAGCTTCACCAGCGTACTGGCTATTACCATTTTGCACAATGAATCGCGCTGAATCAGGTGTTGCTAATACCCAACTTTTAACAACCTGTTCATCAGGCAATTTTTGGGCTATCAGAACATCTGGTCTAAGCTCAGTCAATGCCTTGGTTACGAAACGGTCTCCCTTGGTTTGCAAGTCAGGCCTATAGATAACGTTATCATTAAGGATTCCAAGCAGAACATCTTCCGCAACAGGGTAAGTAATCAAGATTCGCATTGAACTCTCCTTTGGTATTACCAATAATGAGTGAGCCATAGATGACCATCGGACTCTATCCACATTGGAATCATGTGGATGTAATGTATTTGTTGATACGGAAAAACTATATGAGCAAAGCTTACCCTTGTCAAGGTAATAAATAAAAAAGTTGGGGTAGCTGTGGCTATTGCCGAGCCCTGTCAAGGTGGTAAAAAAGTCCCTCAAACGCTTGAAATCTCATTGCGGGCGATTGATAAATCTTCTGACTCCGAGCGTCGATTAGCAATAAATAATATTTATTGCCAATGACCAGCTACTAGAGGGGTAGGCATCCTGTCTGCTCTTGCATGGCTTTTCTGGAGAGTTTTATTGCACCAAGACGCGGGCTGGTAGTCCGCACCTTACAAATTATTAACCATAAATTATCGCGCCTTGAGTATCGATCGCGATCGCCCTTACATCAGCCTTCACCCCAAATTCCATCCAAGCAGCCGCCATTTCCCTCACAACCGCATCAGCATTAGTAACATCCGTTAAAGCTAAAAGCGTCGGCCCCGCACCGCTAATTACCATCCCACAAGCCCCTGCATTCAGTGCAGCTTGTTGCACCGCTTCATATCCCCGAATCAAAGATTGGCGGTAAGGCTGGTGAATTTTATCTTGTAGGGCGCAGCGCAGCCAGTTTTTATCGCCCGTTTCCAAAGCCCGCACCAGCAAACCCACGTGTGCGGCATTGAAAATCGCGTCAGCCTTAGTGTAATCGTTGGGCAAAACCTTGCGCGCTTCGGCTGTAGAAAGTTCAAAATCGGGAATGGCCACCACAGGCACAATACTAGAATGCCAGGGAATATCGCAAATCTCCCAACCAAAGCCCTTTGCATCGTCATCTGAGCCTTCGGTGCGCCTCTGCAGTTGATTTTTCAAACTTGACGCAGCGAGGCGACAACCACCCAATAAAGCGGGGACAACGTTGTCGGGATGTCCTTCAAGTTCGATCGCCAATTGCATCACATCCACCTGACTCAAAGGCTTGCCGGCTAAACAATTCGCCCCTACCAACCCGCCGACAATAGCTGTAGCGGAACTTCCCAAACCCCTCGCCAGCGGTACTTGCATATCTATATGTATCGCCACTGGTGGGGGGGATTGACAGAGGTATTCGTATAACTTGACAAAGGCTTGGTAAGCGAGATTGCTGTCGTCTGTCTTGACTTTGGCAGCTTCGGCGCCTGTAACGGTAACTTTCAATTTCTCGGTTGCTGGCGGTTCGAGGAGGGAGAATTGGAAGCGGTTGTAGAGGCTTAAAGCGGCGCCGATGCAGTCGAATCCGGGGCCTAAGTTGGCGGTTGTGGCGGGTACAGTGACGGTGACGGTGGAGGTTGCAGGCATTTTTTGACGGGGTGAATTTGGAGTGTTCAACCGCAGATGGACGCAGATGAATGTTTGGTGTTTGTGCGATCGACTATTTTAACCGATTTCTAAAACATCTTCGTAAATTGAGGCGATCGCGCGATGTAATAGTTGATATTTTTTAAGCTGGGGAGATATTATACCCTGTTTCCCAAAACATTTACAGTAGCAGCCTGTGCAGGTGTTTCATTGCATCTTGATAATCTTCTGTTTTGCCGTCTTTTTGATAAAATTCTGCGGCTTTTTGGTAGTCAGCGATCGCGCCCGGTTTGTCTTCTAAAAAATAGCGGACTTTGGCGCGGTTGTAGTAAGCATCGGCATACTTCGGGTTAATTTCAATGGCGCGATCGAAGTCGGCTTTGGCTGCTGGATAGTCCTTGAGATAGCGGCCGCGAATGATGCCGCGTTTGTTGTAGGCTTTGGCGTAGTTGGGGTTGATGGCAATAGCTGCGGTGTAATCTGCGATCGCCCCTGAGATGTCTCCAGCCTCTGACTTGGCTAAAGCGCTGTTGAATAAGTCTTCAGCCGAATTTTGAACTATTAGTATTTGTGAGGGTTGGGTACAAATGGCAGGGGATATGCTGCCGAAAACGGTAACAAATCCACAAAGGGCGATCGCCCTGTAAAAGTATTTCATAAATCTAAGCAAAAATTCGAGCGACGGAACAACTAAAACCAGGTAACAAAGGTGAGGTCAATTCATCAGCACTCAACAGTGTAGCAACTAGCCTTAAACTTGCTTGTTCCCTGCGATAAACCTCAATTTGCTGCAACCGCCAATTCGCAATCCAGTATTCCTGTACTCCCCGCACTGAATAGAGTCTGAGTTTCAAATCTCTATCCCGTCTTTCATTGTCTGTACCAGCCGATAATACTTCAATAACTAACTCGGGGGCGGCGGTTAAATGACCGGCTTCATCTAGCAAGAGGGCCAAGCGTTCATTGCTCGCCCAAACTATATCGGGAATTACGTTATCGCTATCTGTGAAAATCAGCCCTGGATTGATTGCAGCTCGTCCTAAACCAGCAGACATCGACCAAGTATCAAGCACAGAGAAAAATCTGCCACAAGTCTGTTGATGACCCCAATGCGGTGCTCTAGTCACAAATAACTCTCCATCAATAAGTTCGTAACGATCGCCGTTATCGGGTAAGAGTTCTAAATCGGCGGTAGTCCAGCGTACTTTATCAGATATTGTCTGGCTCATACAAGCACTCTTGATAGGTGGTACAAACATTATAAACTGGTTTGTAGTAAGGACTTCAGTCCTCTCTCAGGTTTTTAGTCAATTAGGACTAAAGTCCTTACTACGAACAATATAAACTGGTTTGTAGTA